>VFLB01000278.1 GCA_009914645.1 Synechococcaceae bacterium Bin_79_3 | reverse complement strand
TGGTTAGACGGTGATATCAGATTGGCTGTTCGCTTATTACAATGGGCTAACCCTAATCAAAACAGCCCTGCTGCGAATTTAGATCTGCAAGCTGCTTAGAACAGCAGCTTTTGAAATTCACCACACCCGACAAGCGGTGGCACTGCTGTATTGCAAGCAGATTTGCTCTTGCAATTGTGGTTGTTCCGGCAGGATCAGGCCCGCCATTGCAAGCAAAGCGGTAAGGATGGAAGGGGCAATGCAACGCTTAACCCGCTGAGTGCAAGAGCGAACCCGCAACGAAGATTGAACCATGGAACGTACGTACCAGTGAATACGAGTACAGGTGTATTCGCGAAACGCGATTTTGTCAACCCCCAAGGGCAGCAGCAGCTGCCCGCTGATTTCCAGCTGCTGCTGATCGGTGGCGGCTTCAGCGGTAAAAGACTGGCCGCTGAGGTGAAACGCCGCGGCGGCAAGGTATTGGTAACCCACCGGCAACAGCAGGCGGATGGGCCTCACCTGCTGTTCAACAGTGAAACCGGCGAACAACCCCCCTTAAGTGCCCTCATAGGCACCACCCACATACTCAGCACTGCGGCGCCGGAAGCCAGTGGCAGCGATCCCTGCCTGCGCTGTTTAGGGCCTGTATTGCAGCAATTGCCCCTGCGCTGGGCGGGCTATCTATCCAGCACTGGGGTTTATGGCGATGCCAAGGGGGGCTGGGTGGATGAAAAAAGCGATCCCTTTGAGCCGCTGCAAACCCGCAGCGCTGCCAGGCTGGCCTGCGAACGAGCCTGGCAGGCACAAAGCTGGCCCACTCAAATATTTCGACTACCGGGAATTTATGGCCCAGGCCGCAATCCGATTGCACTTCTAAACCGCGGCCTTGGGAAAATGGTGCACAAACCGGGCCAAGTATTTGGCCGCATTCATGTAGACGACATTGTTGGTGCTGTGCTGCATTGCCTCTTGATGGGAGAGCAAAACCAAGTGGTGCAAAAGCTGCCTGCGATTGTGAACGTGGTTGATGATTTGCCCGCCCCCAGCAGCAACACCTGGAGTTATGCAGCCCATCTCCTGGGCTGTCGCTTACCTGATTATTTGAGTTATGCCGATATCGAAGCTGAACTAAGCCCAATGGCAAAAAGCTTTTGGCAAGAAAACCGCCGAGTAAGCAACAAACTTCTCAAGGTTCAACTGGGATACCAGCTGAAATATCCCACCTATCGAGAGGGCTTGATGGCTTGTTTTAAAGAGGAGGGGTTTTCGCTCTTGGGCTAACCGGATTGATTTGTTGCTGCAAATCTTGCCCTACGCGGTCCCAGCGGATCACCAGCCAGCCTCGCTGCAAACCGATGCCAAAACCCAGTAGAAACCCAACTAGAAGCAGTAAACGAAGCATGACGGGCGGACTGGGAAATGTGCTGAAAACAACAGCAAGAATGGGTTGCTTATGGTGTTCTTAACGGGGGAATCAGAGGATAAACAAAAGGGGCGATTTAGCAATTTATGGCCAGATACGAATGCTTTAGCAGAGCAACCCAGCCAGAAATCTCTTTACTACTCTGCGCCACCGAAGCTCTTGAATTAAGTGGTTTCAAGGTGAGGAGTGCCAAGGGTGCATCCACTAGTTTGATTGATGCTGCACCTGTGCAGCGGATTCGGGATCGAGTGGTGGTGCAACTGGACCAAACTAAAAATGACGCTGGTTTGGCTGAATTGCAATGTGTGGTGTGCAACGAAGCCATAGCAACTAGCAAACAAAACCCCTGCCGCGATGTTTTCGACATTTTGATTCAGTTGTTTAATAATCATCCTGGAGTGGAACTGGATTGCCTCGCCTTGCAATAGCCCTTGGTGATCCCGCTGGAATCGGCGCTGAGGTGGTGCTCAAAGCCATACAGCGGATTCGCCTAGTTCAACCAAGCTTTAATCCTCTTTTAGTGGGCTGCCGGCATTGGCTTGAGAGCAGTTATCAACAACAAATAGGTGCAGGAATTGGAGGCCTATGCAATCCATCAGAACTGGAATTGCTGCACATACCCCTGAGCCATTCTGTAGAAGCAGGGCAAGCCTCAGCCTCCAGTGGAGCAGCCAGCTTTGCCTGGTTAACTGCAGCCACTAATGCGGTGCTTTCAGGAAATTGCACAGCCCTCTGCACAGCCCCCATTGCAAAACACACCTGGCATGCAGCCGGTCACTACTACCCGGGCCAAACAGAACGCTTAGCCGAACTTTGCGGCGTAGCTGATGCGGCAATGTTATTTACAGCCCGTTCACCCCATAACGGCTGGCGATTTAATACTTTGCTTGCCACAACTCACATACCCCTAAGCAGCGTTTGCAAAGCGCTCAATGCCTCACTTTTACGCAGGCGTATTTCACAACTAAACAGTTTTTGTGAGCGCTTTAATGCTGCACCAAAGTTAGCGGTGGCAGGTCTTAATCCCCATGCTGGCGAAGAGGGCCAATTGGGCTCAGAAGAGCGTGATTGGATTAAACCACTGCTGAATGAATTGCGCTGCAACAACGCAGATAACAAAGGCTTAAATCTGGAGGGTCCGTTAGCGCCAGATAGCTGCTGGATCGGAGCCAGCAAGGCCTGGCATAACAAAAATAAAAGTGATTTAAATATTGATGCTTTTGATGGCTATTTAGCTCTTTATCACGATCAAGGCCTGATACCAACGAAATTATTAGCTTTTGATCAAGCGGTGAATACCACCCTTGGATTACCATTTTTACGCACTTCTCCAGACCACGGCACCGCCTTTAATATTGCCGGAAAAGGTATCGCCCGAGCTGAAAGTATGGAGGCTGCTATTAATACTGCCCTAGAACTGGGCTAAACAAACAAAATCTCCAGCCAAAATCTTTAACAAAAATCTTCAAGAGGGCCGCAAAAGCATCAGCACTTGATTGTATTCAACTGGCATACCATTTGCAACCAGTATCTCTACTACTTCTCCGGATTGTTCAGCTTCAAGTTCATTCATTAATTTCATAGCTTCGAGAATACATATTGTTTGGCCCACATTTACTCTGCTGCCAATTTCCACAAAAGCGGCTTCCCCTGGCGCCGGAGAGCTGTAGTAAGTGCCCACCATTGGTGCTTTAACTTCCACCAGATCGTTTCGGCTAGCGGGCGCGGCTGGTGGGGGTATTGCGGGAGCTACAGCTGAGGCTGCATTGCTAGGAATAGCAGGGGTGGCAACCGCAGCCATTGCAATCTGCGCAGCTGCTGCTGGAGCTGCTAACGAGGGCAGGTTGCGCCGCACCTCAAGCCGGAAATCATCTCCCTCGAGCTTGAACTCTTGGATGTCGCTGGTGGAAAGGAAATCCAGCAGAGAACGCAATTCCTTTTGGTCCATTTCCATCTCCCTCAGGACTCCCTACCCAGATAAGTATCGGAGCGAGTGTCAATTTTGATTTTTTCACCAATAGTGATGAATAGGGGCACCATCACTTGGGCACCGGTTTCCACAATTGCGGGTTTTGTGCCGCCGGTTGCCGTGTCGCCCTTCACGCCAGGGTCTGTCTGGGTAACTTCCAAAACCACTGAATTTGGCAGCTCCACTTCGATTGGCTTGCCATTCCAAGCCACCACGCTCACCTCCATACCCTCCTTCAGGTATTTCTTGCCATCACCTATTTGCTTAGCGGTTAGACGAGTTTCCTCAAAACTAGACATATCCATAAACACAAATTCTTCAGCCTCCATGTAGGTGTGCTGCAGGGTGGATTTCTCAAGCAAAGCGGATGCCACCATTTCGCCCGCCCTAAAGGTTTTATCCACCACACTGCCGCTTTGGGCTGATTTCAGTTTGGTACGCACAAAGGCAGAACCCTTGCCCGGTTTGACGTGGAGAAACTCCACCACACGCCATACCTGCCCATCCAGTTCGATTGTTGTGCCGGTGCGGAAGTCGTTGCTAGAGATCATTCCGGCAGAAAGGATTAAGGCGGATTGTACGGTGGTCTGCGCTACTGAAGCAGCAGCCATGCCCAGCACCCTTATTTCGATGCTGTTGGCCTTGCTAATGGCCTGCACATTGAACTTTTTAACTCCAACAGCAGCCTTCGCCGCCCTGCCACCGGGTAATGCAATCACCGATCCTGCAGCGATTCTTAGGGATTCACTGCCGGTGCAGCAGGCGGATCTTCAGGAATTACAACATCGCCTTGAAGGCACTAGCAACGATCTAAGGGCCCGCCGCTGGAGCAGCATCCAACAGGCCTGCAAACGCTCCATAAAGCTGCTAGACCAAAAACAAGATCGAATTGTTAACGACCTTCCTACGGAACAACAAGCCACGGCAAAACAACAAATAGCTGTTTTGCAACAGGAACTGATCAAACTCGGCAGCCTCGGCGAAAGCCAGGATCGCGATGCATTCCTTGATCAAAGGCGGCAAGTGCTCAACAGCATTGGCCAGTTAGAAGCCCTCGCCATCACGAACTTCCCCTACGCCATCCCAGAAGAGTTCAATGAGCTGCCGCGGTTGCTGGGGCGTGCCAGCGTTGAAATTCGCACCAATAAGGGCAACCTCACCGCAGTGGTGGATGGCTACAACGCGCCGCTAACTGCAGGCGCTTTTATTGATTTAGTGCAACGCGGTTTCTATAACGGCTTGCCTTTCAATCGGGCCGAAGATTTTTATGTTTTGCAAACAGGTGATCCTGTAGGACCCGCCAGCGGCTACGTAGCCCAAAACAGCAAAACCGAACGGCAGGTGCCGCTAGAAATCATGGTACCAGGCGAGAAAATACCTCAATACAACAAAACTTTTGAAGATCTTGGCCTGTTTAAAACCACTCCCGTATTACCTTTTGCCACCCTCGGTACCCTTGGCTGGGCCCATTCAGATGAAGCCCTCGGTGATGGTTCTTCACAATTTTTCTTCTTTCTTTACGAAGCAGAACTCACCCCTGCTGGCTTGAATTTGGTAGATGGTCGCTACGCGGTATTTGGTTATGTAGTGGATGGTTTTGATGTACTTGAAGAGCTAGGTGTAGACGACAAAATTGAAACAATTACCCTATTAAGTGGAGCCGAAAATCTGCAAGCCCATGGCTGATCTAGCAGATTTAGGAGAATCGGAATTAATAAATAGGCTACGGCGTTTCGCTAAGCGAGGTCAATTTAACGACGACGCCGCTCTTCTCAGCCCAGATCAGCATTTATTGCGGGTTGTTAGCACCGATGCTCTTGTGGAAGGTGTGCATTTTTCGAGCAGCACCACCCCTGGATTCAGTGTGGGTTGGCGATCGGGCAGCGCCAATCTTTCCGATCTCGCTGCTATGGGTTGCCTGGAAGCTGAAGGAGTAACGGTTGCATTAGCTGCTCCAGGGCATACATCAATCGATTGGTTGGAGGAGGTTTACGAGGGGCTGGCAGCTTTACTGCAACGCCACGGCTGTGAATTACTGGGGGGCGATTGCACCAGGGCGCCAGTGGTGATGCTGGCCATCACTGCCATTGGCAAGGTGGCCGCCGATGCGGTAATCAGGCGTGAATCCGGCCAACCAGGCGATCGTCTGGTGGTTTCAGGTGCCCATGGGCTAAGCAATTTGGGCCTGCGCCTGCTGCAAAACCCAAGGGATATCAGCTTGCAGCAATTAAATGAGCCCCTGCGAAAAGCGGCGATCAAAGCGCATCAGTTTCCAGTACCTCGTTTTGATGCGGTAGCAGCTCTCCACCGCAGCCGCCCAGAGGCTGTGCCCTGGCGCGTAGCCGGCACAGACAGCAGCGACGGCTTACGCCGCAGCTTGGAGCTCCTTGGCAACGCCTGCGGCCATCAGCCCCTGCTTGATGAGCCTTTTGCGCTCACTGAAGGCTGTTGCCTTAATAGCTGCCTTGATGGTGGCGAGGATTTCGAATTGGTTTTAGCCCTTGAGGCAAGTTGGGCTGAAAAATTCGTAGAGCAACTGCCGGGAGCTCAATGCATCGGTTGGTTAGGAGAAGATCCTGGCCCCCCCTGTTGGGCAAATAATAAAAAACCCCTGCCAATAGGCAAGGGTTATAAACATTTTACAGGGCTCTAAATATTTTCAGATCTAAACCCAGTTGCGTGCCACTACTTCGGCAAGGTCCACCACGCGCTGGCTGTAGCCCCACTCATTGTCGTACCAGGAAATTACTTTCACCATGTTGTCGCCCATCACCAAGGTGAGTTCGGAATCAACAATTGTGGATTCATCCGTACCGGCATGATCGGAAGAAACAAGGGGCAGATCGGAATATTTAATAATCCCTTTCATGGAACCTTCTGAGGCTGCTTTCAGCGCTGCATTTACTTCGTCTCTACTAGTAGAACGAGCCACTTCAAGCACCATATCCACCACAGAAACGTTGGGGGTTGGAACCCGCATCGCAATACCACTCAACTTGCCTTTCATGGGCGGATACACCAAAGCAACAGCGCTGGCAGCTCCTGTGGAGGTGGGAACGATGTTGATAGCAGCAGCTCTAGCCCGACGCAGGTCGCGGTGGGAGGCGTCGAGAATGCGCTGGTCGCCCGTGTAGCTGTGGGTGGTGGTCATGGTGCCCTTCACGATGCCGAAGGTTTGATCGAGCACCTTCACTAGGGGTGCCATGCAATTAGTGGTACAGCTGGCATTGCTGATGATGTCGAATTCGCTGTGGCGATATTGATCGGCATTAACTCCCACAACAAACGTGCCCACCCCTTCTCCTTTACCGGGAGCAGTGATCAATACTTTTTTTGCACCGGCTTGAATGTGCTTACCAGCGCCTGCCTTATCTACAAATACGCCGGTGGCTTCAATAACTAAATCAACGCCCCATTCCTTCCAAGGCAGGTTGAGGGGATTGCGATCGGAGAAGCATTTGATCGGCCGACCATTCACCGTAATCGTGTCGTCTGTATAGCCCACTTCTGTATCGCGAATCTTGCCCAGCATTGAGTCGTAGGTGAGCAAATGCGCGTTTGTTCTGGGATCTGAAGTGTCGTTTAGGCCCACCACTTCGATACCGGTGTTGGCACCGCGGCTCAGCCAGCAACGCATGAAATTGCGCCCGATACGGCCGAATCCGTTAATGGCAACACGAAGGGTCATAGCAGCTCAGAGAGAATCCCAGTAGAAAAGGGAATTTGGCTGCGAATCATACAGACATCTACGTGGTTTTTGCTTAATTCACAAGACAGTTCTTTCAGAAGGGTTTAAGTTCTGATGAACTTTTAAGCACTTTTGAGCCGCCCCCTTTCCCTGCCCCCTGAGCGCCCTGTGCACTTCATTGGTGTGGGTGGCATTGGTATGTCCGCCCTCGCAGGGATCCTGGCGGACCGTGGCTACGCTGTAAGCGGATCGGATCCACGCCAATCGGATCTATCTCAAGGGCTGCGCCAGCGAGGCGTCAGAATTTTCAAAGATCAGAACAAAGCCACGGTGGATGCCATTCGCAGTGGAGTGTCCTCCTCTCCATTGGTGGTGATAAGCAGCGCGATTCCAAGCCACAACCCCGAGTTGATCGCAGCAAAGTCAGCCGGTTTAGAGATTTGCCACCGCGCCGCTTTATTGAGCTGGATGATCAGCGCTCAACGCAGCATTGCTGTGGCAGGCAGCCATGGCAAAACAACCACCAGCAGCTTGATTGCAAGTTTGCTAGGCGCTGTTGGAATGGATCCCACAGCAATTATCGGTGGAGTGGTGCCAGCCTTTGGCAGCAATGCCCGCACTGGCAGCAGTGATCTGCTGGTGGCAGAGGCCGATGAATCTGATGGTTCATTGGTGCAATTTCGACCCGCATTGGGCTTAATTACCAACCTGGAACTAGATCACACAGATTTTTATCCAAACCTTGAAGCCTTGGTTGAAACGATGGGGCGTTTTGCCGGCAATTGCACCGAATTACTTGCTAACGCTGATTGCCCAGTGCTTAAAGAACACATTAAGGCGAAACATTGGTGGAGTTTAGAAGAAGGTAATAATGCAAACTTTCGAGCCGTTCCAATCAGTTTGGAAGGCGATGGCAGCCGTGCAGATTACATCGAAAACGGAAAGTTAATAGGTGAGCTTGTTTTGCCTTTAGCCGGCCTGCACAACCTCAGCAATGCTCTTGCAGCAATTGCCGCCTGCCGCCTTGTGGGGGCGCCTTTTAGTGAATTACAAAAAGCCCTTGGCAGCTTGGTGCCGCCTGGGCGGCGCTTTGATCTGCGGGGTGAATGGCAGGGCCGTTTGGTAGTAGACGACTATGCCCATCACCCCAGCGAAGTATCTGCCACCCTCAGCATGGCCCAACTGATGGTGAATTCAGGCCGCAGCACCCTGCCTTGGGTGCCAAAGCGAGTTGTAGCGGTATTTCAACCCCATCGCTACAGCCGCACAGCGGAATTTTTAGAACGCTTCGCGCAGGCCCTATGCCCGGCCCAAAAGATCTTGCTTGCACCGCTCTACAGCGCTGGTGAATCACCTATTTCCGGCATCAACAGCGAGGCTCTAGCTCAAGCGATACAACATCGAGGGGTAATGGCAAATGCTTACAGCTGCCTAGATGAACTTGCAAATGCATTACATACCGAAAGCCAGCCCGGCGATTTAGTGCTGGTAATGGGAGCAGGTGATGTTAATAATATCTGGGATTATTTACACAACCAAAGCAATAATCAACCCCTAGCCGCGGCCGCTTGAATCGTGCGGCAGCAAGCAATTTCTTTAGCCGGCTTTACAACATGGAAAGTAGGTGGCGTTGCTAGAAATTTAGCTGAACCCGATTCCATAGATGCATTAAGGCAGCTTTTAGAAGAGCATCGGCAGCTTGGTGAAGCACTACAAATTATTGGGGCGGGCTCAAATTTATTAATTAGCGATGCTGGTTTACCTGGCTTGGTGATCTGCACTCGACGGCTGCAAGGGGTCCAGCTGGATAGCAATAGCGGGGTAGTGGAGGCCCTCGCCGGTGAGCCCCTGCCCAGCCTGGCTCGCCGCGCCGCAAAGGCTGGCCTCGCTGGGCTGGAGTGGGCTGTTGGGATTCCAGGCACTGTTGGTGGTGCGGTGGTAATGAATGCTGGCGCCCAAGGGGGCTGCATCGCTGAGCGCTTGCTTACAGCCACCGTGATCGATCCAAAAGGGGGTGACGCTTTCGTTATCAATAACAAAGATCTGGCCTATAACTATCGCCAAAGTTGCCTACAAACTGAAAATTGGATTGTGCTTTCAGCTCGTTTTCAACTTCAAATTGGCGAAGATCCAAGCCTAATTAATGCACGTACCAGCGCAAATTTACATAGCCGCACCAGTACTCAGCCATATCACTTGCCCAGTTGCGGCAGTGTATTCCGCAACCCTGAACCACAAAAAGCAGGGCGCATAATTGAAGCACTTGGCCTTAAAGGTTATTGCATCGGCGCAGCTGCAGTATCGGATCTACACGCAAATTTCATTGTTAATCATGGTGGCGCAACAGCGGCTCACATCGATGCTTTAATTAAATATGTACAAATGGAAGTTAACAAAGCCCATGGTATTTGGCTGCATCCTGAGGTGATCCGATTAGGAAGTTTTACAGAGCCAGCAGGTGGCGGATTATCATAAACAAAACAACAAAAGAACAATGGCTGGATTCGGACTACCCAACTTCGGACAGCTCACAGAAGCCTTCAAAAAAGCGCAGCAGATCCAGCAGGATGCGCAAAAGCTACAAGAAGAGCTGGATGCAATGGAAATTGAAGGCACCAGCGTTAATGGCCTAGCCAGCATTTGGTTAACCGGTAACCAACAACCTCTACGGGTAGAACTTGCCGCTGAATTATTGAGCCAAGGTAAGGAGGCCACCGAAGCCGCCACCCTGGAAGCTTTACAAAATGCCTATGCCCAATCAAGCGCCACGATGAAAGGAAAAATGGAAGAACTTACCGGTGGATTAAATCTAAATCTGCCAGGATTTAGTGGCTAATTAGATCTGCATAAAAGCCATAACGCTCCCAGCTGCGTTCCAATTCGCATCCGGGTTCTTTCAAATGGCGACAGTCATTAAATTTACAAAGAACTCCAGCCTTTAATTGCCTGCGAATCTCAGGAAATAAATAAGCTAAATCTTTTGGCTTGATTGGCAATTCCGGCCTATTAAATCCAGGGGTATCAGCTAACAAAGCAAATTTACCCAATGGAAATAATTCCACATGGCGCGTGGTATGGCGTCCCCGTTGCAACTTGCCTGAGACCGCAGCTGTGCGCAGCTGCAACTCAGGCAATAAAGAATTCAATAAACTGCTCTTACCAACACCGCTGGGGCCGCAAAGCACCGATATCCCAACATCTAAACGTTGCCTCAACCGCTCGATAGCTTGAGAATCACTAAGGCTAAAACTAAGCGGTTCATATCCCCAACTTCCTATACGTTGTAGCCATTGGTTTAGATCATGTTGTGTAACAAGATCCGCCTTACTAAGCAGCGGCAACACCTCAAGACCTGTGGTTTCTGCGCTTAGTAAAAATCTACTGAGGCCATCAAGATCAAGGCTGGGCTGGGCTAACGCCACCACCACCACCACCCGATCAGCATTTGCTAGTGCTGGTCTTTGCAAACAGCTGTGCCGTGGCTCGAGGGAAGCGATTGCAGCGCGGCCATCAAGCCAATCGATCCCCTCTAGGCCAACCCAATCCCCCACCATCACCTGGGCGCCTTCATGGGCAAGGCGGGAACGACGGGTGCATAGCAGTAAACGCTGCTCTGCAGGTCCGGGATTTTCTAATCTCACCCTGCAAAAATTTGCCTCTAGGGCCATCACTTGAGCCCGCGGCAGTTCAACCACGGAGAATTCTTAATTGCACTGAACCATCTAATTGCGGATCTCTTATTAGTTCTTGCACCTGATCAGATCCCTCAAGTGATTCCACCACCATGCGATCAGGTTCACCGCCATCAAGCCAAACCTGCAACAACATGCCTGGTGCTAATGCTTCAAGGGCTAGCTTAGTGCGAATAAAATTAAGCGGACATGGGGTGCCGCGTAAATCAAGCACTGTTATAAAAACTGCAATAGCGAACTAATCATTGAAAAAGACCACCAAATAAACCTTTGCCTTTGGGATGGCTTCTAGCAATAGTTGTAAGTTCTTCAAGTAACTCACGCTCCTTTGCTTCTAATTTCTGAGGCACTACCACCTTCACTGTAAACATATGATTGCCACGGGCTACTGGATTACCTAAGCGAGGTACACCTCGATCTTTAAGGGTGAGAACAGTGCCGGGTTGAGTACCGGGGGGAATTTGAAACTCTTCAGGTCCATCGACAGTTTCCACCTGAAGGCGATCACCCAATATTGCCTGTAGATAACTAATCGCTAATTCCGAATTTATATGGATACCATCGCGGCGCAATTTTGAATCGGCCTGCACGAATAACACCACATAAAGATCACCAGAGGGGCCGCCGCGCACGCCAGCATTTCCTTCGTTGTTAACCCTTAACCTCGTGCCAGAATCAACACCAGCGGGGATATTGATTCTTAGTTTCTTACGCACTTGTTGAACCCCTTGACCGGCGCAATCGCCACAAGGATCAGCAATCACCTGGCCACTACCTTCACAAGCAGGGCAGGGAGCCACCTGGGTAAAAGTGCCAAAGGGGGTGCGGGTAGCGCGTCGCACCTGGCCGGCGCCACCGCAGGTGCTGCAATTCACCGGACCACTACCAGACTTTGCACCACTGCCTTTGCAAGTAGCGCAGGTTTCCAAATGACGAATTTGGATTTCCTTTTCTTGACCGAATACCGCCTCTTTGAAGCTGATATTTAGATCAAATCTCAAATCGTCGCCTTGACGGGGACCGCGCTGCCTTTGACCCGGCGCTGCAGCACCACCAAAACCACTAAAGAAAGTTTCAAATAAATCAGCAAACCCACCCATATCGCCCATGTCAGGCGAACCGGCTGCTCCAGAAACTCCGGCTTCTCCAAATTGGTCGTAGCGAGCCCGAGTTTTCGGATCTCCTAATACTTCATAGGCTCTTCCAACTTCTTTGAACTTATCTTCAGCGCCAGGATCCTTATTTACATCTGGATGATATTGACGCGCTAAACGCCGATAAGCACGTTTTAAAGTTTCAGCATCAGCATCTCTAGGCACTGCCAGCAGTTCATAATAATCGGCCATTAGTTATTACCTTCACCCTCAGCGGTGGCCGAATCGCTGTTCGAATCATTAGTTTCTCCTGAGGGGCCAGGCCCCATAGACACTTTCACCATGGCGTGGCGCAACACACGGCCATCGAGGTGATAACCGCGCTGAAGTTCCTCAATAACCACATCTTCTGAGTATTTATCGCTGGGTTCATTGAGTACAGCTTCATGGAGGCTGGGGTTAAAAACTTCACCCTCCACCCGCATCGGCGATACCCCCAACTGTTTCATCACATCTACTAGTTGTTTATACAAACCTTGGTAACTGCGATGCAATCCTTGAGCCTCTTCTCCTTCGGGATTCAGCTGTTGGCGGGCCCGCTCAAAGTTATCCACCACCGGTAAAATTTCGCTAAGGGTGCTGCAGATCAATTGCAGCCGCAAATCTTCTGTTTCCCGTTGCTGCCGCTTACGAAAATTATCGAAATCTGCTGCAATACGCATGTATTGCCCGCGTAACGCTTCATTTTCCTGCCGCAGGCTGACTAGATCAGCTTCAACTGATTCCTTTGCAGCAACGGATTCGTTTTCAGCAGTTGCTTCAGCCGCAGGAAGCGTTTGTTCCTCCATAGATATGGGCGTATCAATGCTTGCCTGCTCAGGAGCGGGGGAAGCGAGGGAATCTTCGTTCATGCGGCAACCCAACAGATTGCATTATTTTGCTGGGGTCCCTACCCCTGAATCAAGGTCGGGAAACCCCGCCATCCTGAAACCAAATACGAGCCAGTGCGGCATGGAGCGGCATGGAAAAATTTGAACTAAGCAACAAATTTGACAATTTTGCAAGCCCAGAAGCTCTTGTAGAGCCGCCTCTGGAAGAAAGTGCGGCAAATATCAATGCATCGCCAATGGTGCAACTAGCAGATCGCATTTTGTTAAAGGCTCTCGATAGCAAAGCCAGCGACATTCATATAGAACCCCAGGAAACTGAATTGCGGGTGAGGCTGCGGCTCGATGGGGTGTTACAAAACGCCTTTGAACCCCTGCCGGCAAAAGTTATTCCTGCCCTCACCAGCCGTTTCAAGATCATGGCCGATCTTGATATCGCTGAGCGGCGCTTAGCCCAAGACGGTCGAATACGCCGGAACTACAAAGGCCGCACTGTGGATTTCCGCCTAAACGTGCTGCCCAGCCGGTTTGGCGAAAAACTGGTTTTACGTTTGCTGGATTCCAGCACCACGCAGCTGGGTTTAGAGCAATTAATCAGTGATCCATTAGTGCTTGCAGAACTGCGGGAAATAGGTCGCAGGCCCTATGGCATTTTGCTGGTTACCGGCCCCACTGGTTCGGGCAAGAGCACCACTCTTTATGGCTTATTGGCAGAACGCAATCACACGGAACTAAACATTTCCACCGTTGAAGATCCAATCGAATACACCCTGCCGGGTATCACCCAAACCCAGGTAAACCGGGAAAAAGGCTTTGATTTTGCTCAGGCCCTCAGAGCATTTATGCGTCAAGACCCAGATGTGTTGCTGGTGGGGGAAACCCGCGATCTGGAAACCGCCAAAACCGCCCTTGAAGCAGCACTTACAGGCCATCTAGTGCTCACAACCCTGCACTGCAACGATGCCCCAAGCGCTGTCGCTCGCCTTAGCGAAATGGGGGTAGAAACCTTTCTGCTTAGTGCTGCACTTGTGGGTGTGCTGTCGCAAAGGCTTCTAAGGCGACTATGCAGCCATTGCTGTGAGGTGCACCAACCCGAGGAAATTGAACTTGCTCGCCTCGGTTTAAAAGCAAGCGAGGGCAGCAGCATTAACTTCAAACGTGCACCAAAAACAAACACCTGCAATCAATGCAACGGCCTTGGCTATCGGGGCCGCATCGGTGTATTTGAACTGATGCGCATCAACGATGAATTATCAGCGGCAATCGGCAAAGGGGCCAGTAGCAATGAATTGCGCGGTTTAGCGTTAGCTAATGGCATGAAGACACTCCTAGGCAGTGGCATAAGCCTGGCCAAACAGGGTCTCACCAGCCTTGATGAAGTGGAGAGGGTGCTGCTAACAGATTCAGGCCTGCAACAGGAAATACGCCAAAGACAGGTAAGTAATGCCACCTGCAAAGGCTGTAATGCCGGTTTGCAAGACGAATGGCTCGACTGCCCATATTGCCTAACTACGAGATAAACAGATTGGGGGGAACACTGCAGCAACAGAGCAATAAAAAGTATGGCTGCATCAATCGATCCAGAAATGAGTGCCTTGATGCTGGCGCTGCTGGCAGCTGGTGGTAGCGATCTGCATATTTCAGCAAATTCAGCTGCCTATGGACGCATTAATGGCGAATTACAACCTCTAACAAAAAATAGATTTAGCAGCGGGGAAATCAAACGGCTAATCTACTCATTATTAAGTAGCCAGCAGCAGCAGCAGTTAGAAAAGAATTACGAACTAGATTGTGCCTATGAGCTTAAGAACGTTTCAAGGTTTCGGCTTAATGTTTACAAAGAAAAAACTAACTTGGCCGCCTGCCTACGATCCCTTGGTAATAAAATACCAAGCTTTAAACAACTCGGCTTAGCACAATCGGTGCTTGAAATAATCGATCGCCCCAATGGCTTGGTGCTGGTTACAGGCCCGACGGGTTCAGGTAAAAGCAGCACTCTTGCAGCAATACTTGAACATATAAATCAAAATAGAGCTCATCACATAATTACAGTGGAAGATCCGATTGAATTTTTATATCAACCGGCCAAAAGTTTAATTCATCAAAGGGAGTTAGGCGAGGATACCCACAGTTTTGCCAATGCCCTGAGGGCAGCGCTACGGGAGGATCCAGATGTGATCCTGGTGGGCGAACTAAGGGATCTTGAAACAATTCAGCTAGCAATCAGCGCTGCAGAAACTGGCCATTTAGTGTTTGCAACATTGCACACCAATTCGGCAGCCCAAACGATTGAACGACTTATTGATGTATTTCCAGCGGCACAACAAAGCCAAATCCGAATGCAACTTAGCGGCAGTTTACTGGCAGTTTTCGCTCAAACACTTTGCAGAGCTATTGAGAAACGGGACGGATGTTTTGGCAGAGTGATGGCACAAGAAATCTTGATAAATAACAACGCAATCGCAAACTTGATTCGCGAAGGTAAAACAGCACAAATATATTCTCAATTGCAAACTGGCGGAAAGTTTGGCATGCAAACAATGGAACAATGTTTAGCAAATCTTATAAATAGTAAACAAATTAGCACTAGCGAAGCCCTAACAAAAACAGCACGGCCAACCGAACTAGAAAATCTCTTGGTGTGGGCAGCATGAATAAGCAAACATATATAGGCAGCTACCTAAATTCAAACAGAAAAGAACAAATTATTCACGTAAAAGCCTATAACCTAGCCGACGCTAAACGCAATCTTCGCCAACGAGGCATATTAGCTTTAGATCTAAAAGCAGCAGAAGATAAAGTAAATTTACAGGCTTCTATCCCGCAAATTAAGTTTGATTTTGAGAAGCGCCCAGGGGTAAAGGATAAAGCATTATTTGCAAATAAACTTGCCGCACTTGTTGGAGCGGGAGTACCTATAGTTCGCAGCCTAGATTTAATTACTAAACAACAACGCCAAGCCCTTTTCAGACGGGCTTTACAAAAAGTGTCGACTGAGGTAAATCAAGGCAGTTCACTGGGAGATAGCTTAAGGCTATGGCCTCAAGTATTTGACCCGTTAATGATAACAATGGTGGAAGCTGGAGAAGCTGGTGGAGTACTAGAAGAGGTGTTAAGACGGCTGGCAAAGTTACTAGAAAATAATGCTAAATTACAAAATCAAATACGCGGCGCACTAGGCTACCCCCTCACGGTGCTGCTGATTGCTGTGCTGGTATTTCTTGGAATGACAATATTATTAATACCAACATTTGCAGAAATATTCAAAGAACTAGGCGCAGAGCTGCCTGCTTTTACAATATTAATGCTAAATTTAAGTGCTATTTTACGCTCGCCGCTTATTATTTTGCTTGGGGCAATGCTAATATTTATCTATTGGTTCATTCGTAAAATCTATAGAGGCAAAGAAGGCCGCTTGAGAATTGATGGGTTACTTTTGAAATTACCTGTATTTGGCGATTTAATTGAAAAAACGGATACTGCTCAATTTTGTCGCACCTTTAGCAGCCTGAGCCGAGCTGGGGTGCCAATTTTGATGAGCCTGAAAATTGTTGCTGATAGTGTGGGAAACAAAGTATTAGCAAATGCGGTGGTGGCCTCAAGATTAGAGGTGCAGGAAGGTGGCAGCCTGAGCCAAGCACTTGGTAGACAAAGATTGTTTCCAGCAATGGCATTAAGCCTTATTGCAATTGGAGAGGAAACCGGCCAAATGGATGTGATGCTTTCAAAAATTGCTGATTTTTATGAAGATGAAATCGCTGTTGTTATAAAGACAATTACCACCATGCTTGAGCCAGCAATGATTGTTATTGTTGGCGGAATTGTTGGCTCAATTTTACTTGCAATGTATCTACCAATGTTTAGCGTATTCAATAAAATTGGTTGATTAATTAAGGCTGATGTTGCAACCATTGACCGAGGGCTGCACTGCCGTAGGCGCTGAGGTGGTCGTGATCTGCATAGAAAGGCCGTCCGCCAAGGCTGCTGCTGCAATTTTGTTGATCACAAAATAAATTAATGGGATCAATAATTACCAACCCCGGCAGGCGCGCTTGCGCCTGCCGCAAGCGCTGCAGCGCAGGGTTTCGGTCTTTTTCAAAATCCTGGCGCGATTGATTGCATTCAAGTTTCAATTTTTCCTGCCAGCCAAGGCATTGTTTACCTAAAACGTTATAAACAGGCCAGGGGGCA
>VFLB01000227.1 GCA_009914645.1 Synechococcaceae bacterium Bin_79_3 | reverse complement strand
TAAATTTGTTTAGCTAATGCTGCGCCCATGCCAGGACATCCGCCTAATTGTTCAGCTGTAGCCAATTGAATTGCATCAATTGAACGAAAATGAGCCAGCAGATCTTTTACACGTTTAGGGCCAAGACCTGGAATATCGCTAAGACGGGAGCGCTTCATGCGCTCCCCGCGCTGTTGCCTGTGAAAACCAACCGCAAATCTATGGGCTTCATCCCGCAGCCGCCTCAAGAGGACAACCCCTAATTGATCAGGCTCAGTGTTTAAAGAATTAGAAGCACCTGGGGTAAATATTTCCTCTTTTTGTTTAGCAAGGGAACAAACCACTAACTCATCGGCTAAATCCAATTCTCTAAGTGCTTCCATCACTGCAGATAACTGACCCTTTCCGCCATCGATCATCACAACATCAGGCCAATCGATTAAGCCATCACTTTGCAATGTTGTTTTGGTACGACGCCGCAATTCATTTAAATCGGCACCCCCTTGTTTTGCTTGGCTCCAGCGCCTAAACCTGCGGCGCATAATTTCCGCCATCGCCATAAAATCATCACTATGACCCGATTGAATGCTGCTACTTTGAATTTTGTATTTCCGGTAATGCTGTTTTGCGGGGAGTCCGTCAATAAATACCACCTGCGATGCCACCGCATCGCTACCTTGAATATGGCTGATATCAAATCCTTCAATACGTCTGGGAGGATGCTCCAGTTCTAGAAGTTGAGCTAGATCCTCAAGGGCTAAATGCTGCTGTTCAGCATTGCGCTGCGCCCTAACTAATTCATAACTGGCATTGCGCACAACCATCTCGATTAGTTCCGCTTTCTGCTGCCGTTGCGGATTTAGCAGGGTTACCTTGCGCCCGCGTCTCTGCCGGAGCCAGGCCTCAAGTAACTCCTGCTCTGGCAGGGGATGTTGCAGTAAAACCTCAGGGGGTATTTCCACCGGATCCACCTGGCTGTAGTGCTCCTCCAGCACCCTTTGCAGAATCGCGCCAGGCGATGCCGCTTCAGCATCAGCTGTGTAGCCAAGGCGTCCAACTAATTTACCTGCTCTAACCTGAAATAATTGAACTGCAGCTACACGATCATCACTTGCTAATGCAATCACATCCCTACTGATATCAGAATCTGGTAAGGCAACTTTCTGTTCTGATGTAAGTAACTCTAATCCTTTTAATTGATCGCGAGCCAGTGCGGCTGCTTCAAAATCAAGACGTTCGGCATAGCGAATCATTTGCTGTTGTAATAAATCAAGCAGCTCATCATTTCGGCCTTGAAATACCATTGCAACTTTTTGGATTATTATTTTATAATTTTCTGCAGAAATTTTTTCCTGGCATACCCCAGGGCATCTTCCGATGTCATAGTTAAGGCAGGTTCTATCTCGATGCAAGGGTTGAGGCCGTTGGCGCAGCGGAAATACTCGCTTAACGATTGCTAGGGTGCGACGCAACAAACCAACATCGACATATGGTCCATAAAAACGATCATTCGCGCGGCGAAACCTTCGTTGTCTAGTAATAAATATACGCGGATAATCTTCACTCCACGTAATGCACAAATAGGGATATTTTTTATCGTCCTTTAAAAGTACATTAAAATGAGGTTGATGGTTTTTTATTAGATTTGATTCAAGAACTAACGCCTCAGCTTCACTATCGGTAACGATGAACTCAATTTCCACCACTTGGCGAACCATTAAGTTGATTCTGGGGCGATCGGAAGGTCCCTCACGGAAATAGCTGCGCACACGGCTGCGCAAACTTTTTGATTTACCTATGTAGAGGATGCGATCTTCAGCATCACGCATTAAGTAACAGCCTGGTTCAACTGGCAGAGCCTTTAGCAAAACCTCCAATCGAGCTGGATCCTGAATGAGTGGCTGGTGGCCCGCCTTCAGCCCTGTGATGGAAACCCCTGGAGCGCGTTGCGTCACTCTAGGGAGAGCAACCCCATAAGCATGCGGGCCGTCTATCCAGGTAGTTTCGATCCAGTTACCCTCGGGCACCTCGATTTAATTCAAAGGGCCAGCGCCCTTTTTGATGAAGTGGTGGTGGCCGTGCTGCAAAACCCAAACAAGCAGCCCAGTTTTAGCCTTGAGAAGCGCTTGCAACAACTGGGCATTGCTACAAGCCATCTTCCCCAGGTGCGCATAACAAGTTTTTCTGGCTTAACGGTTAATTTCGCTTTGCAGGAGCAGGCGCGCGTAATCCTGCGCGGTTTGAGAGCCCTGAGCGATTTTGAATTTGAGTTGCAGTTGGCCCACACAAACGCCAGCCTTTCCCCTGCTGTGGACACACTTTTTATGGCTACAGCAGTGAGCCATAGCTTTTTAAGTAGCAGTGTTGTTAAGGAGGTTGCTCGTTTTGGCGGTGATGTGGCACATATGGTGCCTGAAATGGTGGCGAGGGATCTAATCGAGCTGTTTAATCAACAGGAGTGACATTGCGAGAACAAGATGGCCCAGGCTCGATTGGAAGTACTCGATCAGCTTGATCAGCTAGAAGAAATTGTGCTCGAGGGTACGCGGGTTCCCTTCTCCGGTGGTCGCCTGGTTAACGAGCAAGACGCTGTTGAAATACTTGATGCGGTTCGCCAATCTCTGCCTAGGGAGGTGGATCAGGCCGTTGAACTGATGCGTCAAAAAGAGGCTTACCTTGCGCAAGCACGTCAGCAGGCTGAAGAAATTATTAGCCAGGCCCGTAGGGAGAGGGATGCCTTGATTAATGGTGCCAGCGTTCGGCAAGAGGCGGAGCGCCAAGGAGCCGAAGTGCGCGAACAGGCCAGGCAACAAGGAGAGCAACTGCTCGTACAAGCAAGACGGCAAGTTGCTGCCACCGAACAGGAACATCAAGCAAGAGTGGCCCAGATGGATCAGCAATTTGCAGGAAGACGTCAGCAGCTGGAACAGGAGGCTGGTGCGCGTTTCCAACAGTTAGAGCAGGAACACCAACAAATGAAACGCAGTTCGGCTGAAGCCCATGAGCGAAACCGCCAGCAATCACTCCAAGAACTAGAGCAAATACGCCAAGAGGCCACCAGGCTTCAGCAAGAAAGCCAAGCAGAAGCAGAGCGTCTGCAAAAAGAAGCACTTAATTTCCGCCAAACTACGCAGCAACAAGCTGAGGCATTGCTGTTGCGCAGTCGCCAAGAGGCGGCCACTGTGCAGCAAGGGGCTAATCGCTATGCCGAGCAAGTGCTTGGCGAACTAGATAGTCGCTTGCAGGAGATGGGCAAAGTTGTTATCGCTGGCAGACGCGAGCTCGTGAGGCTGCAAAGCAGTGATCTTGAAGTTCCTCCAGATCAGGGAAATGCTTCAACAACAAATCGCACCAACGGTCGCAAAATTGGCCGCCGTTCTGCTTAGTAAACCAACTGGCGGCAATGGCCAGCCCCCATACCCAACCTCAAAACCCTTCCCATCACAGCAACAGGGTCAGCAGACCCATTTGAAATCATGCTCACATAAACAGGTCCGTCTGCTGTGCTCAGCACACCAGAAAGTGCTTTTACGCCACTAATCGTGCCTGTTTTACCGCTAAACCTGCCTTCCAATTCGGTGCCACGAAAATAAGAAGCCAAAGTGCCTTTTTGGCCACTAATGGCCATGCTCGCGAGGTAATTTTTGGCGTAGGGATGTTGGGCCATGCGTAGCAATAAGGCAGTTAACAATTTGCTGGTAACGCGGTTGCCCCGATCGAGTCCGGAACCATCCTGAATTGCCACCCCCTGTGTAGGCAAACCTTGCTGCTGCAGCCACTCCAAGGTGCGTCGCTGAGTGATTGGCAAGTTCCAGCTGCCGGTGCCTTCCCGAAGCAGCACCTCTGCTGTGAAGTTGTGGCTTTCACTATTGGCCAAGCTGAGTAAGTGATGCATCGATTTCGATG
>VFLB01000106.1 GCA_009914645.1 Synechococcaceae bacterium Bin_79_3 | reverse complement strand
TTAATACTTCTGCCTGAGCCAGTATGGGCCCTGCATCAACATCTAATACCACTTCGTGGACACTGCAACCGGTTTTAAGCACCCCAGCCAATAATGCATCAGCAATTGCCGCGGATCCTTTAAAAGCCGGAAGTAAGCTAGGGTGAATATTAAGTAAGCTCCCTTTAGGGAAGGCATTTATTAATTCTGATGTGATAATTCGCATCCAGCCAGCCAACACAACCAGATCAATATTTTCTTTTTTTAGTGTATTTGCAATAGCCGCATCATGGAGCTCGCGATTATCATAATCTCTATGATTGATAAGGATCCACGGAATCCCAAGGCGTTCAGCTCTTGCTTCGGCGCCGCTGCCCGGGTTGTTAACTATTAATAAACAAACTGTTGCTACTAATACATCTTTTCTGCGGCAGTAATTCACCAATGCCTCAAAATTGCTGCCCGATCCGGATGCGAGCACGGCAATTCTTAGCTTTTTACAGCTAAGCTCAGAAGAGTTCACACTACAACTTTGGAGCATCTAAGTAAACTAGGTGAAAATGGCATTTAAGCAATGGATGGACCCCATTATTTTCTTAATCTAAAGGAAGCTAGTAGCCAACGTTTTGAAGTTGAGCTCAGATTCATTCCTCAAGTGCGGCGTCTCAAGCTTCAGCTTCCAGTATGGACGCCTGGATCATATTTAGAACGTGCCTACAGTCGCCATTTGGAAGGTCTTACTGCGCTTCAGGGCTCAAAACCTCTGAAGCTAAAACGATTTAGCAGTGATGCTTGGCTGCTTGAGGTGCAGCCTCAAACCACTGTAATTGTTAATTACACGCTTTTAGCTGTTACCGAGAGCGTAAGAACAAATTGGCTTGATCACAACCATGGCTTTCTCACAGCGGCAGCATGGGCTTTAGAGGTGGAGGGGCAACGATGGCTCAGCCATAGGGTGAGCTTAGATCTGCCAAATGATTGGCAGGTTGCTACATCTCTCAATAAATGTGCGGCTAATACTTTTAGTGCTATAAATTTTGATCAATTTCTCGATTCGCCCCTGGCTTTAGGGCAGTTTTCAGAGCTTGTTTTTGAGGTGGGCGGCGTACCCCATCGCTGGGTGTGGCAAGGGTTGACTCAAGCAGCTCCAATTGATCAGTGGCGCTGGCAATTGCCAGTTCTTTGCCGCAGCGTGTGTCGATTGCTCGGAGTTGAGAAACCGCCAACAAATAGTTATCTCTTCTTGATCCGATTCTGCGATCAAGGTTACGGAGGCTTAGAGCACACTGATAACACCGCATTAATATTTAGCAGGAACGACCTGAAAACCCCTGAAGGCCAGCGAAGCCTATTGCAGTTGGTTGCCCACGAGTATTTGCATCAATGGAATATAAAACGCATCCGGCCGCAGGAATTAAGGCCCTACAACTATTCAGATGAAACCATCTTTCCCACACTTTGGTTTGCAGAAGGTGTTACCAGTTACTACGATGCACTTTTAGTGCTCAGGGCTGGGCTTTGTTCCGAGCTTGATTATTTTAAAGATTTAGCAAAAGAGATAAGTCGATATCGGCTGACGCCAGGCAGGCTGATCCAAAGCCTTGAGCAAAGTAGTGAAGAGGCCTGGGTTAAACTATATCGGCGTGATTGTCATAGTGATAATCAGCAGATCAGCTACTACCTTAAAGGCCAACTTGTGGCGTTGATGTTGGATTTACATCTGCTTGCTATCGGTTCATCATTGCAGGCACTCTTGAGGAAAATGTGGAACACTTATGGTATACAAGAGAGGGGATATACTCAGCAAGATTTGATTAATATTTCTGCTACATTTGATTCTAGTTTAGTTACTTTGTTGCCAGCCTGGCTTGAAGGAACCGCTGATTTACGCTTGGAAGAGCAACTAAAATCTGTGGGTATGAATCTTTTGGCTGATAATAATAAGCAGGCTTATAGTGGAATAAATTTAGCTTTGTGGGGCGCCGAGCTACGTATCAACATGATAGATCGCAATAGTCCCGCAGAAAGTGCCTGCTTGTATGCAGGTGACGAAATTCTTGCAATAGACAACGTGCGTTGTAGAACGGTAGATTTTTTTGAAAAAAATCTAAATATTGACCAACTACATACCCTAGTTATATCCCATGACGGCCTTGTGCAAAATCGGCAACTTATTCCCCAGGCCCCCCAGCCAAGGGCTTGGAGCCTCAAAATTGATGAAAATGCAGTGGCTGAAATAATTAATAAACGCCAGCTGTGGTTGCATGGCTAGGTTTTTAGATCGTAATAATAAAAAATTTTCCGCTCTAACCTTCAGCGTTTATTTCCTGTTCTTAAGTGGGTTTCTAATATATTTTATGCGTCAACAAAAAAATATCCAAAATCAATTAAAGCAGCCCATTGATCTGGTTGAGCAAACCACAAAAACTCCAAAGGCGCCAACTCAGGTGCGATGGAAATCTCCTCTAACTACTAATTGTAATTCCGCTGATCTCCGGCTAAAAACACATTTATTGTCTATGCCATTAAGGATTAAGCAGATCAAGGCACATCCTACAAATTTTGGTTT
>VFLB01000109.1 GCA_009914645.1 Synechococcaceae bacterium Bin_79_3 | reverse complement strand
CGCTGCGTAGACGACTTACGCGAAGGGGGAGCTGTGGAGCATTAGGCGCGGTGGTTCAGCTGCTACGCAACAAACTGAAACAGTTCCTAGGATTTAAGTAGCAGCTTCTAAACCATGGAAAATTCCTTGAATCTCAGCCTTGGTCAAAAATTTGAAGTTGAAAGAATTAGTAGGGCAATAGATTCGGAATCAGATCTCGAGGTGTTGCGTGGTTTGTCTAAGCAGTTATTGAATGCCTGGCAAACCCAAAAAGCTGCCACAAACTGGGTTATTAAACAGCAAATTCCTATTGGACCATCCATTTACTAATATTTTTTAATACTGTTAAATACTGGCTAATATTGTTAAATGCTGGAATTTTTATCTTTTGTTTATTTCACTCATTTCAACAGGCACTAATGAGTAATTAAATATTTTGCCTTCGCGCATTGCCATTACATCAAGGGATTGCCCTACTCCATTTGCTTCAACTGCTTTTAAAAATTGAGCAGGGTCTTTAATCTGCTTTCCAGAAGCTTTTGTTATCAGATCACCAATTTGCAATCCAGCTGTTGCGGCAGGGCCGCCTGGCATCAAAGATGCAACTCTTACCCCGCGAGGATCAGTTTGCAAAACCAAGCCAACCATGGCGTGGCTTGCTCGACCATTTTTCACTAGTTGATCTGCAATATTTCGGGCCCTGTTGATAGGTATTGCAAATCCCAAGCCAGCACCTGGGCCAGAGCGCACCATCGCATTAATGCCCACTACTTGACCTTCAGCATTCAAAAGCGGTCCGCCCGAATTACCCGGATTGATAGCAGCATCAGTTTGAATTAAATCCAAACGTTTATCGGTTATACCAAGCTTGCTGGCATTGCGATTTGTGCTGCTGATGATGCCCAAAGTAACGGTGTTATCAAGCCCAAAAGGATTCCCCACGGCAATTGCCCAATCTCCAACTTGAACCCCATCGGAATTCCCAAGGGGTGCTACCGGCAAGGGCGAATTAGAGCTAACACGCACCACCGCCAGATCGGTTATTGGGTCGCTGCCCACAACGGAACCCTCCAAACTGCGGCCATCCACCAGCACCACAGTGACCCTGCTGCTGCCATCCACCACATGGGCATTTGTAAGGATTAGGCCTTCCGGCTGAAAAATCACTCCAGTGCCTTGGCCCCTTTCCGTGCGCTGGCTCGGAATGCCCGCCCCTGGCACCCCAAAGAACTGCCTAAAAAGGGGATCCATCAAAAGCATCTGGGATACACCCCCTGAGCCTGTATTAACCACCGTGCGTTCCGTATCTATCCGCACCACTGCCGGACCTGCCCTGCGTACTGCATCAGCAACAAAAGAACTACGCCCAAGGGGCAGCCCCCCTTGGGCTAAGGCAGGTGCTGGCATTGCAAGCAGAGCTGCTGAAATAAACAATTGCGTGGGTAATTTTGCTATTTGCAGAAACAAGCCTTTTGATCTAACGCCCATAATGGTTGCTATACGAAGTTGAGCAAGATGAAT
>VFLB01000040.1 GCA_009914645.1 Synechococcaceae bacterium Bin_79_3 | reverse complement strand
GTTAAAGGTTATTATTTGCGCCACCTTATCTTCACCATAACGCTTTGTTACATAGTCAATAACTTCACCCCTGCGCTCTATGCAGAAATCGGTATCAATATCAGGCATTGATTTACGCTCTGGATTTAAAAAGCGTTCAAATAGCAACCCATGTTGCACCGGGTCTATATTTGTAATGCCGAGGGCGTAGGCCACCAAGGAACCGGCAGCAGAGCCTCTGCCTGGACCTACGGGGATGCCATTATCTCTTGCAAAACGGATGTAATCCCAAACCACAAGGAAATAAGTAGGAAAACCCATCTGATCCATAACCTGCAATTCAAAATGCAATCTTTCAAGATAGGTTGTATTAATTTTTTCAAACTCTGTAATTTCTAAACGACCCCGCAAACCTTTTTCAGCAATTTCCGTGAGATAACCCACAGGGCTATAACCATCAGGTATGGGAAAGTTTGGCATTTGATACCTACCTAAAATATTATATTCTTCAACTTTATCTGCCACTTTAAGCGTATTATCTAAAGCTCTTTGCACCAGTTCAGGTTCTAGATGGTCTACAAATAATTTCTCCATTTCTTGTCTACTTTTAATATACTCAGTTCCGGTATATCGAAGTCTTTTTTCGTCGCTAATTAATTTTCCGGTTAAAACACAAAGCAAAGCATCATGGGCTTCCACATCTAACGCGCTGAGATAATGAGCATCATTTGTAGCGATTAGTTCAATTCCGAGTTCAGCAGACAACTTTGCTATACCAGTATTGACAATCCGATCTTCCGGGGAGCCATGATCCTGGATTTCCAAATAAAAATCATCTTCAAATACATCTTTATACCAACTAGCTACATCTTTTGCCACATCATATCTTCCTTTTAGTAATGCTTGAGGAATTTCGCCGCCCATACATGCAGTTGCAACGATCAATCCATCTCGATGGGCTTTTAAGATTTGTTTATCAATGCATGCCCTTGAAAATATACCCTTACCCCGCATACCCTGCAGATGGCTAATGCTAGTAAGTTTTACTAAGTTGCGATAACCAATTTCATTTTTTGCAAGCACTACTAAATGATATCTACGTTCCTTTTTTAGTTGTGGATCCTCAATGCTGCCATTAACCACATACATTTCATTGCCTATTATCGGCTTAATCCCAGCCTTTGTGCATAACTTAAGCAGCTCGATTGCCCCATACATAACGCCATGATCTGTAATCGCTACTGCTGGCATGCCTAATGCCACGGCTCTCTCCACCATGGAGGGCAATTGCGTGGCCCCATCTAGAAGGCTGTAGTCGCTGTGGTTATGAAGCGGAACAAATGACAAGGAAAACCACCAGCCCTAGTGTGGGTAGCTTACCTAAGCCCACCAGATCTAGTGCTTAGGTGAGTGCCAATGGTGCAAAGGGCCTACTTTTCATTACTGCGGCCTCCTGTTCGTATTGATGGGCCACCTGAAGCAATTTTGCCTCTTCCAACACAGGTGCCATTAATTGCAAACCGATCGGCAAGCCGCGTTTATCAAAGCCGCAGGGCACGCTAATGGCTGGGATGCCTGCCAAATTTGCTGGAATTGTTAGTAGATCGGCAAGGTACATAGCAATTGGATTATTGCTGTGTTCACCAGGCTTAAAGGCGGTGGTGGGGGAGGTGGGCGTGAGGAGAAGGTCTACCTGCTGAAATGCATTATCGAAATCTTCTCTAATTAAGGTGCGCACTTGCTGCGCCTTGCGGTAATAGGCCTCACCGTAGCCAGCGGATAGGGCATAGGTTCCGATCAGAATGCGTCTTTGCACCTCAGCGCCAAAGCAATTGGCCCTTGTAAGGGATGTCATTGCGCTCAGGCTTTCGCCATTGGCAATCCGTTTGCCGTATTTCACGCCGTCGTAGCGAGCTAAATTCGCAGAAGCTTCAGATGGTGCAATTACGTAGTAGGTGGCAATCCCTGCCTTGAATCTTGGGCAACTCAAATTCACCAAACTGCAACCAAGACTCTCCAGCACAGCTGCTGCTTCACGTACAGAGGCTTCCACTTCAGGATTTAAGCCCTCGCCAAATGCTTCGGCAAGAATCCCAATTTTTATGCCCGTAAGTGGCCTATTAAGACCTTCTAGATAATCGGGAACCGGTAGGTCAAGGCTGGTGGCATCTAGTGGATCATGGCCCGCAATTACCTGCAACATCAAGGCTGCATCGGCAACTGAGCGCCCAAATGGCCCCACCTGATCCAATGAACTGGCAAATGCCACCAAGCCCCACCTACTCACCCTGCCGTAGGTGGGTTTTAGACCCACAACACCGCAGAAACTCGCTGGTTGCCGAATAGAACCCCCGGTATCTGATCCAAGAGCAACATCACACTGGCCAGCAGCTACAGCAGCAGCACTACCTCCAGAACTTCCGCCTGGCACAAAACTGGGATCCCAGGGATTTGCTGAAGCACCAAATGCTGATGTTTCAGTGGAACTCCCCATTGCAAACTCATCAAGATTGGTTTTACCAACCAACACACCACCCGCATCCCATAAACGTTGGGTCACCGTTGCTTCGTAAGGGGGTATGAAATTTTCAAGCATGCGGCTTGAGCAGGTGGTTTTTATCCCCTTAGTGCAGAGATTGTCCTTAATCCCAATGCTTACGCCAGCCAAAGCTCCCGAGTTTTTACCAGATGCTTTTGCTTGATCAATTCGCTCAGCATCTGCCATAGCTCGCTCCTGAGTGAGCGACACAAAAGCTTTTAATTGCGGCTCAGTTTCAGCAATACGAGCAAAAGTTGCTTCGGTATGGGCCTTGGCCGATTGCAAACCCTGATCAAAGGCAGCGCGCCAGAGGCTAATAACCATCTCAAAAGCAAAACTGCAGCGACGCTATCAGCAAGCCGACAAAAGTTTGGATTTAATTTTGCTGCTCAATCGTGAACGGCTCGCCGCGGCGGGTTCGCACGAGACGATGCTCCAAAACCGCAGGCGCCTCACTGCGGAGATCAGCAAGAAAAGCTGGTAATTTCGCTTCCAAGGTATGGCGGCGCACATAGGGTCCAAACCAGTAAATGACATCTGGTTGGCGGGTATCAACCCTCGCCCACCAGGCCAAACCCAAGGCATTGGCAGTGGCACGAAGGGGTGTAGAAAAAAGACCCATCTGTAAGCGACAAGCCCCGATATTTTGCCCTCACAGAGGCCTAAAGGCGAATCTCTGCGCTGAATCCGTCACCTATTTGTTCGTCTGAAGGAGAAGCAATGGCTTCAGCTGGAGCTGTTTGCAATTGAACTCTTTGCAGGCGGGGAGCTGGATCCTGGCCATGAATACCGGCCATCCAACCTCTCCGGGCAAGCTCGTAAAGCAGTAAAGCTGTAGCAACCGCTGCATTCAAGTTTGGGGTTACTCCCCGCAATGGAATACGAATTAATTGGTCGCAATGGCGGCGAGTAAGCATCGAAAGGCCATTTCCCTCTGAACCTGTAACCACCACCAAAGGCCCATCTAAATCTGCATCCATCAGAGGCACGCTGCCCTCTTCTGCTAATCCCACTACCCGGTAACCGTTTTGCTTAAGGGTTTCCAAGGCTCTATTTAGATTCACTACCCGCGCTACTGGGAGATGCTCCAAGGCGCCCGCGGCCACCTTGGCAACTGAACCGGTTAAGCCGGCACTCCGCCGTTGCGGTAACACCAAGCCATGGGCACCAAGAGCCTCAGCGCTACGCACGATTGCGCCAAGGTTCTGGGGATCCGTAAGCCCATCAACCGCCATCAACAGCGGTGCCTCCCCGAGCTGGCTGCAGCCCTCTACAAGAGTTGATAAATCAAGGGTTTCAGCTGCAGCGGTTTGAAGCACAATTCCTTGATGAACGGCACCACCACTGAGTTGTGCCAGCCGAGCCCAGGTAACTTCTTCAACTAAAACACCTGATCCTTTTGCTTCCCTAAGAAGTTGTAAAAATCGGCTGCTGAATTTCATTTCTGGAGTGCACCAGATTCGATGAATTGGCCTGCCACTTTCAAGGGATGCCAAGGCGGAATGCCTTCCCCAAACAAGATCGTCCACCTCAGGGCTGGAATTGCTATCGGCTGTGGGCTCCAGCACAGGTTCTGAGCTGTAACGCCTTTCACCGGGCGAAGAAAAGCGCCTACCCCTAGCTGAGGGGGCGGGGCGATCAATTCTTAGGCGCTCTGGCCTGGCTCGATCTACGCCGGCACGCTCCGGTCTGGATCTTTCTGGCCGAGATCGCTCGAAACGTGGCCTTTCGGGGCGGGGAAATTCGCTATCAAATCGATCTAAACGTGGACGTTCGGAACGGTTGAAACGCTCAGGTCGATCTACGCCCCGTTCTGGTCTAGCTGATCTTTCTGGTCTGCCTGACCTTTCTGGTCTATCTGATCTTTCTGAAGGTCTATCTGAACGATCAAAACGGCGCCCAACCCCCCTAGCCGGGCCATCAGGACGGCTGAAGGGCCGCCTGGGGCGTTCTCCTTTGGGTCTATCTGGACGGGGAGCCATGGCGCAGGGGGCAGGGAGAACCTGGCTCATACAGATTCATACCGGGCCATCAAGGGTTGAATCCTGAAAATGGCTTAGCAACTCTTGGAGTCGCTCCGGATTGCACAGATAGAGCCAGCCAACCATTGTCTCAAACCCTGAGGCCCGTCCATAGATAGCTGGCTCAACCCGCCGAGGTCCTCGACCTGCAGCGTTGCGGCCTTTACGAACCCAATCAAGCTCAGCTGCGTTCAGGTGTGGCTCAAGAAACGCCAAGGCTGCGCTTTGCGCTTCAGCTCGGACATGATCAACGCCAGCTCGATGTAGCAGATGGGCACTGGCCTGATAGCGCACCAAGCGGGAACGCTGATGCAACTCCCACACTGCATCTCCAAGCCAAGCCAATTGGGCAGGCCCGGGCAACTGCATGCCAGGGGGAGGTTTAGGCAGAAGCAAAGCTGCTCAAAGCAGTGGGCAAATCAGGTTGAAGATTAAGGAAAGCTTCCAATCGCACCAACTTCACGGTTTGAACTACCCGGCTGTTACCTACAACAAAAAATTTCTGTTTTGCTTCATTGCGCAGCTTGGCAATTTGCACCAAAGCACCAAGCCCTGAGGAGTCGATGAAATCAACACGGCTCAGATCGAGCACCAAGGGCAATTTTGATTTAGCCACATTTTCAGTTACAAAATCCCGAAATTGTCGCTCTGAATAAGCGTCCAGCTGGCCAGTAAAACTGAACACTAGATAGCGCTCTTTAAGTTCAAATCCACCACGGAGAGAAACCGTGAGTCGCTGCAATTCAGTGATGGCCCCAGTCCTCAACAGCAAAAATACCCCTAAGGGCTCTCAATCTTATCCAAATAACGCCTCCGCGCCATCAATGCCACAAATTTGGCGAAATGATGATCAGCGTCATGGGGGCCGGGGGATGCCTCCGGGTGATATTGAACCCCAAAAACAGGTTTATCTAGCAGCTCGATGGCAGCGACAGTGCCGTCGTTCAAGTTGTGGTGGGTAATTTTTATGACGCTGGAATCCAAACTTGAGGCCTCCAATGCGAATCCATGGTTTTGGCTGGTGATCTCCACAAGCCCGTTGGCACCACAGGGATGATTTAAACCTCGATGGCCATAACCGAGCTTGAAACTTTTAGCGCCGAGGGCCAGGCCAAGAATTTGATGCCCCAAGCAAATGCCAAAAATGGGCAACTGGTGTTGCTCAAGTAAGCCGCGTGTTAGTTCAATTCCACCATGAACTGCAGCGGGATCCCCAGGGCCATTCGAGAGGAACACACCCTCAGGCTCCTGTTCAAGCACCTGCTCCAAGTTGCTATTAGCTGGAAGCACCATGAGCTCACAACCGTGGGACGCGAGCCGCTCAAGAATGGCTCGCTTAATACCAAAATCAATTGCCACCACTCGATATGGCTGGATGGGCTGAACTTTCAGCCTCTGATCAAATTCCACCGCAGTGGGCTGATGCCACTTGTAGGGAGTTGCAGTTGAAACCCTTGCCGCCAGGTTTAACCCCGTCATGGAAGGGGCGGATCGCACCATCTGCAGCAAATTTGCCGCTGTAGTGCCGTCGTTGCTAACGGCACCATTGATTGCTCCTCCCTCCCGGAGATGACGCACCAAAGCGCGGGTATCAACGTTGCATAAGCCAACAACACCATGGAGCTTGAGCCAATCCGGCAAGGTGGCGGTAGCCCGCCAGCTACTGGCGATGGGTGAAATTTCTCTACTAATTACCGCCTGCACAGCAGGACGATTTGATTGCATATCAAAGTTATTAACTCCGGTATTGCCAAATTCTGGGTATGTGAAGGTAACAAGCTGACCTGAATAACTCGGATCGGTGAGTACCTCCTGGTAACCGCTCATCCCCGTATTAAAAACAACTTCACCAATAGCAGTGCCGCAGGCACCAAAACCTCTGCCCCGCAAAACGATGCCATCGGCGAGCACGAGCAATGCGTCCATCAGCTATGGCGATGATTCTTGGAATTCAAGAATCATCCCTCAACGGGGTTTAAAGCATTGCGCAGGGCGATTAAGCATTGCCAAGGGGCTCCTTTACTGAGGCTTGTTAGGGCTAACTCCAATCCATCGCGCCAATTGGACACAGAGCCATTACACCAAAGAACAAGTGCAGTATTTAGGGCCACCACCTCTCGCTGCGCTTGAGTTCCAGCCCCCTGCAACACTTCTTGCAAGATTTTTGTGTTAGTTGATAAATCGCCACCCGCTAGGGCCTCCAGAGGGGCAATAACAAGACCAAGGGAACTTGGATCTAACAACTCAGCCCGCAGCTCACCATTTTCAAGAATTACCAATTCACTGGGGCCTGAAAGGCTTGCCTCGTCTAAGCCGCCATGGCCGTAAACCACAACAGCCCTCTGCAAGCCCAAAATTTTTAATGCCCCAGCCATGGGCATCAACAGATTGCGATCTGCCACCCCAAGCACTTGGGCATCAGGGGTGAGTGGATTTACAAGTGGCCCAAGCAAATTAAAAATCGTTCGCACTCCGAGGCTGCGGCGTAGAGGAGCGAGTGCTGCAAGGGATCCGTGCCAGCCAGGGGCAAACAAAAAAGTAACGCCGGCTTGATCTAGGGCCGCAACCACTTTTTCAAGCCGGGCCTCAAGGCAAACTCCAAGCCCCTCCAACACATCCGCAGAACCAACCTTGCCGCTAGCACTTCTGTTGCCGTGCTTGGCCATACGCACCCCACAACTGGCGGCTGTAAAAGCAACAGCCGTGGAAATATTGAAACTGTTGGCACCATCGCCGCCGGTGCCACAGCTATCGAGCAAAGGGCCAGCAGGCCTGGCACAAGGCAGAGGTGCCGCTGCCCGCAAAACAGCGGCCATCGCTGCAAGCTCCACGGCCTGGGGGCTTCGGCAACGCAATGCGGCAAGAAACGCACCGGTTTGAGCAGGGCTAAGGCCATCACTTAACCAGGCCTGCATCAAGTGGGTGGCCTGGGTTTGATCAAGGCACTCCCCACAAAGAAGCTGCTCAAGTAGTGCTGGTAGAGCCTTAACCATTTGGATTTAAATTAAAAAAAAGACCCGGATGCAAAGCATCGCGGGCCAGGTGATGGGGACATTTCAATATTCGCCTAAAAAGCTCTAGGCAGGGGTGTTTTAAACGTCATTTTCACTATCTGTTGAATCAAAACCACTGCCAACGGGGCTTACAGCTTCGTTATTTTGCTGACCAGGGCGATAACCAGAAGCCCAAAGCTCTCTGCAACGACTGTTTAGCTCCATGCGATCAAGGCCCCAAAAACGCAACAATTTTTCAAGATCTAATTTTAAATCTGCTTCGCCTGGAAATCCCTCATAACGAATAAACAGCCTGGCGGCATTAAGCAATTGTTCGCTGTTTGGTTCCTTTGCCGCTAGCAAAGCGTCAACAATGTTGCGATCAATGGCATGGAGTGGATGGGATTGTGAAGACTCATCTGCCATTAGACCGCCGTAGGTGGTAGTTGCTTCGTAGTTTGGGGCGCTGGAGCCGGTAATGGATGTTTGCTTCATTGAAACTAGGTTTGATCGCTCGATATTTGCGGCCGCAAAGAAGGCAACTTCTTAAAGGTGCCTTTGCTTTGCTGGTGGTGAACATGCTCGGCACCACACTGCCGCTGCTGGTTCAAAAAACAATTAACAGCCTCACACCTGGATTTTCATTAAGGGATCTCCTGCATCAAGCCCTCTGGATTGCTTTGCTAGCTAGCGCGATGGCTGGGGTGAGGCTTTGGTCGCGGGTGCTGGTATTTGGCGCAGGTAGGCAGGTGGAAGTTTTGTTACGCCAACAAATTTTTGATCACCTACTCAAACAAGAACCTGGCTGGGTGCAAAGCGCCGGCAGCGGGGAGGTAATCAGCAGATCAACAAGTGATGTGGAAAATGTGCGGCGTCTACTTGGATTTGCTGTTTTAAGCCTTGCAAATACAGCACTTGCCTACGCATTTACCCTGCCGGCAATGCTTGCTATTGATCCAGGCCTCAGCTTGGCCGCTGTGGTGCTCTACCCCTTAATGCTTGTGATTGTTGGTGCCTCTGGCGGGCGCATGATGAGCCAGCAGCGAGAACAACAACAAAATCTGGCGGAATTAAGCGATCTGATTCAGGAAGATCTCTCAGGTATCAGCGCAATCAAAATCTACGGACAAGAACCAACCGAAGTTGGAGCTTT
>VFLB01000113.1 GCA_009914645.1 Synechococcaceae bacterium Bin_79_3 | reverse complement strand
TAGCGCATTCCGCCTGGCGCGGCCCCATGAAAATCGGTTCTGAAATCGCTGTAGTGCCGTTTCCTTCCAAAACAGCGATGCGCTGCACATTCCAGTTGCCGTTGTGATCAGATGCCACAAGGAGTTCAGCTTCAGATGCCCATAAGGGTTGAAATAAAGATTGGGGGTTGCTATTTCCACCAGCCACACACCGGGGAGCTAGCAATTCACCCGTTTCCCCCAGATTTGAGCACCAAAGCTCACTGCGCTCCCACGGCATCCAAGGCAGATTCCACTCGAGCCAAGCCAATTTTTTGCCGCCAGGGGAAAGAACGGCATAGCCACAGAAATCAGCTTCCCCTCGCAAACGTTGCGCTGCACCACCGGCCAAAGGCACCGCCACCAACCAATCCCGCTCTTCATCTTCCAGCACCCCAAGCCAACGCTGTCGTGCCTGATCGATCAAGCCATCAGCAAACCCACCTATCTGATCAAGCCTTGGCGCAGTTATCCGTTTAGGGGGTAAATCCAACGCGAGTTCCAGTAGCCAGATAGCGCCATCAACACCGTTGATGAAGGCCACCTGATCGCCAGATACGGCATACAAACCTCCTCCAAATTCATGATTGCGAGTGCGCAAATTAAAGGGGGCAGGGGTTAGTTCCTGAGGGGGCAAATCATCAAGTTGAAGCATCAAGGTGTTGCGATTTTTTTCCGCGGGTCGTTGCTCTACCCAAAACAAGCGGCCGGCACTTAAGAGGGGCTCTTTAACCACAAGGCAAGAGGCCACCACTTCCATGGCTTGAAGAATGATTTGTGTTGTCATTTGCCGCTACCAATGCTGCCTAGAATGAACGCAAGAACAGCAGAAGGCATTGGCCCTTAATTTCGCCTCTTTAGCCCGTTTATCGGAGCGCCAAAACTCCACGGTGCTGGTGCCTAAGGGCGATGAGCAGCCAAATTCACCTGTAATCCACACCTTGGGTGCTGATCAATTAAGGCAATCTGCTAAGCGCATTAGCCGAGTTGATGAAAGCATTCGCGAGTTAGCCCGCAATATGTTGCGCAGCATGTATGCCGCCAAAGGCATTGGTCTTGCTGCACCTCAAGTGGGGGTGCAAAAGCAATTGCTCGTGATCGATCTAGAACCAGAAGAAGCAGCCAATCCGCCGCTCGTGCTGATCAATCCAGAAATCACAACAATTAGCGATGAACTGGATACATATGAAGAGGGATGTTTGAGCATTCCAGGGGTTTATTTACAAGTGGTGCGCCCCAGCAGGGTGGAGATCAACTACCGCGATGAACTGGGGAGGCCCCAACGCCGTAAAGCCGATGGATTGTTAGCTCGCTGCATTTTGCATGAACTAGATCATTTGAAAGGGGTGCTTTTTGTAGATCGTGTAACAGACGAGCTTTCTCTTAATACCGAATTGGAGAAGCTGGGCCTAGACCGTTCCCACGTTCAAACGCTGAACTGAGCTATGCCGATGAAACCGATGGCCGGATTGTTTTTGGCCCTGGCCTGCATCAGTGGCATCGCCAGCACCGGCTGCGTATTCGAATTGGCCTACGGGGAACCAGACCTGGGGGTGGGGCTCACTAGCGCCATTCTGGCGGCCTGTTTACCAGGCACTGCCGTAGCCCTTCTTGTGGCTATTCGGTTTAACACTCCGGCCTAAGCCACCTTTCGCAAGCGGCAAACCACTTCTACGATCAGCCCCTCTGCCCATTGTTTGTGATTACTAGAAGCAATTTCAAAAAAAGATTGCTAGCTGCGGTTGCTGGCCTCAGCAGCATTTGCTGTTTGCCCGTAAATGCCAGTTTATTTCAAGCAGGTGAGGTGAAAGCTGAACGCTTCATTCTTGTGGCCGCTCCAATTGGAGATGGAAGCAACTCCCAGCTGAATATTTACGAGCAGGTGCGGGATCGCCGCCCCTGTTTTGCTCGCCAGGGCAACAAGCCAACAGTTGTGAATCCATTGCTGGGCACATTTGATTTCACTGGCATCTGCAATCGCTACATCGATAGCAATGGTTATTCCGTGAGGGTGGGCAATCGTGATTTCGGCCCCACAATGCGGCTAACGGTTTCCCATCAGGCAGGGGAGGCGATTTTGATGGGTCACAGCCCCGATGGCTTGGCTCTTCTGGTGGCCAGGGCCGGCGGTGGCGGCAGTGGCTTTGTTGAATTAAAAATGGAACCCGGCTGGAAGGTGATGCGACGCCAGTTTGGGAAACGCGTCCTTGGCCATGTGTACATATATCGAGACACCATGCCCGAAACCAAGTAGGCATTTTGATATGGTTAGCAAAATATTTGTGCGTTTTTCTTTCCCTTTATGACCCAGGTTACCGTTGGCGAAAACGAAGGAATTGAATCGGCCCTGCGGCGTTTTAAGCGCCAGGTGTCTAAGGCGGGGATTTTTGCCGACCTCAAACGCCTGCGCCACCACGAAACACCGGTGGAGAAATACAAAAGAAAAGCTCAGCAACGTCGCAGACGGCGCTAGTTGAATGCATTCCGTAATTCGCTTTTCAGTGAAATCGAGTTTTAAAATATCGGGATTTGTTTGCTCAATTGCCTTTTGCTTTGCTACCCCTTGCAATGCAAATACAATTCTAAACCAGTCAATTATTTACGATCAAGATCCTTGGGATCCTCAGAGCCAGCTTGGCAGCAGCAATTGCCATAGCAACCCTGATGGATCGCTCACTTGCGACACCAGGCCAAGAGGCCAAGCATGGGTTGAAACATATGGAACGGGTTACAACTAAGCCTGCTTACGATCCAAGGGGCGATAACTGAGTGCTTCCGCCAGATGCACAGCTTCTATTTTTTCTGAATTTTCCAAATCTGCAATGGTGCGAGCTACGCGTAGCACCTTGCCAGCGCTTCGCGCCGACAGATATAAACGCTCCAAAGTAACGATCCAGAGATTTTTGGCTGGCCCTTGCAGCCTTAATCGCCCTTTCATATTTTCTAAGGGTGCTTCAGCGTTATTGAAGCCCTTTGGATTTTGAGCAATCATCCGCTCTTTTGCCAGCAGCACTCGCTTAGCCACCTCCATGCTGCTCTGCTGCAAAGGATGATTACCTTCATCGCTTAGTTCCGCTGGGCTCAAGGGCCTCAGCAGCACCTGTAAATCGAGGCGATCCAGGAGCGGCCCAGACAATCTCGACCAGTACTGACGTCGTAAGCGCTCACCGCAACGACAGGTGCGCACCTGATCGCCCCACCATCCACAAGGGCAGGGATTAGTAGCTGCCACCAGCAACAATTGGCATGGAAAAAATTGCGAAAAGCGCGCCCGAGCCAGATGAACCATCCCTGTTTCCAGTGGTTGGCGCAGGTGATCCAGCACATCACGGCGAAATTCCGCTAACTCATCGAGAAACAAAACCCCACGGTGGGCTAATGAAAGTTCGCCAGGGCGCGGGTAAGCCCCTCCGCCCACAAGGGCGACCCCACTGCAACCGTGATGGGGCGCACGGAAAGGGGGCTGGTGAAGCAAACCGCCTCCTGCTGTTAAGAGCCCCGCCACCGAATGAATCTGCGTGAGCTCCAGCGCCTGCTCAGGGCTGAGGGGCGGCAATAAACCTGGCAAACATCTGGCTAAAAGGGTTTTGCCGCATCCCGGCGGCCCTATAAAAAGCAAGTGATGGCCGCCACAGGCGGCAATTTCTAAAGCGCGGCGGCCATGCAACTGCCCTTTCACCGTTGCCAAATCCGGAGCAAATTCCTTTGCTAACGGCGGCATTGGGGCCGTTGCCTCTCCCCAGGCAACACTGCCTGCTAATGCGGCAAACACATGCTTAAGCCCTTTAGCCGGCCACACTTCAAGCCCCTGCACCAGGGCTGCCTCCTGGCCATTCTCACTTGGCACAATTAGGGCTCGAGCCCCTGCTTTTTTAGCCGCCTGAGCCATCGCCAAAACACCCCGCACCGGCCGCAAACTGCCATCAAGGCCCAACTCGCCAGTAGCCCAAACCCCCTGCAGCGCATCCGGCGCTTGCTGCCCAGTTGCCATCAACAGAGCAAGGGCCATGGGGAGATCAAAGCCAGGTCCCTCCTTGCGTAGATCAGCAGGCGCAAGGCTCACCACAACGCGGGTTTGAGGAACACGAAAACCGCTGTTTCGCAAAGCCGATCGCACCCTTTCGCGCGCTTCTCTACCGCTGGTATCCCCCAAACCCACCAGCTGCAAACCAGGCAAACCTGGAGACAAATCCACCTCCACCTGGATGGGCTTCGCCTCTATGCCAAAAAGGCAGGCACCAGAACAAAAGGCAAGCAAATCGGCAACGCCACTAGTTGTTTAATTCCCCCTATGAATGATTTGTATCAAAAAAGCAATTTGAGCAATCAGGATTGTCTTTGGTTAAGACGGTAACGAATGCGTTCAAGGCGGCGAATCGATGCCTCGGTGTAATCAAGCAATTCTGCGCGGCTCTGCCTATCTCTTGGGCCGTCAGTGCCATCAATCATGTCGGCGAGGCGATTAACGGAGTACAAAAGATCCATACCCGCATCACGCCACTCAGGTTCAAGACGTTTACGGATCGGGCCCTTGCGACGCTGGGCCAGCTCATCTTGGAACTGGAGGTGAAGCATCGCAAAGAACTACTAACCGGCAACATATATAAGCGCCTCTCTGCTGCTAGGTAAAGGTGTAACGATTTAGACATTCAGCCTGGTTCTCGCATGACAGAAAGCAATCAAACGGTTTTTGGCAAAATCTTGCGGGGGGAAATCAAGACAGATCGGATCTATGAAGACGAGCACTGCATCGCCTTTAAAGACCTGCAACCCCAGGCGCCAGTTCATATTTTAGTGATCCCAAGGCTCCATATCGCCAGCTTGAGCGAAGCAGATGAAAACCAAGCTTTCCTGCTCGGACACCTATTGCTGGTAGGGGCCAAACTGGCAAAAATGCAGGGGTTGATCGCTTGGCGCACCGTGATCAATAGCGGCGCTGAAGCTGGTCAAACCGTGTTCCATTTACACCTTCACATAATTGGTGGTCGGCCATTGCTGTGGCCCCCCGGTTAAATCGGCAGAATGGGGGTAAGAGAAACGCATCCCTTTGAGCAACCCACTTCAAACTTTGCGCATTCAGCTGGTAAAGCTGCAGCGCTTAGCTCAACCTTATTTTTTACCGATTGAAGATTCAAACCCCTGGCAATTTCTGTTGCTGGTGGCGGCTCTGCTTGGGATAGTGGTGGGTTTAACACTGTTGCTGCTCACAGGCCTAGTGGCCGCGAGCGGCGCCTTAATTCCCCAATTGCAAAGTCGCTTCCTGCCGGGGGTACCTGAGCGAGTAGCCGGGATCTGGGCTGGCCCAGCGGGGGCGCTAGTGATGCTGGCGCTGGCCTCAAGCATTGCTTGCTTTGTGGCTTTCAGAAACAAACTGCGTCAAGGGCGTTGGTTGCCGTGGTTACTGCTGGGAGTAATTGCGCTATTACTCCTTGTATTAAATGGTATAAATGTTGGTATTAGTTTTATCGCTCGCAATATCGACAACGCACAGGTTGCCTATGATGAGCCGGGTTTTTGGCGAATAATTTCTATCTACGGTTTCTGCCTAATATTAGCTCTACCGATTCGCACATTACAGAATTATATAATTCCAAAGCTGGGATTATTGTGGAGAGAGTGGCTCAGCAAACGATTGCTAGATCGCTATATGAGCAATCGGGCTTATTATCAACTTAATCCAAATGATGAAAGCAACGCAGAAGTAGACAATCCAGACCAACGT
>VFLB01000185.1 GCA_009914645.1 Synechococcaceae bacterium Bin_79_3 | reverse complement strand
TATGTATTTGATATAGGGGTACCTGGAGTGGGAGCCCTTGCAAAAACAATCTGGAGAGATCAGGCCCAGGAAATCAAGTCGATGGGGCAGTGGCGCAAAGCGTGGTTTCCAGAAGCGCCTGTCTACTCCGTAATGCTCGCCAATGGTGGCGATCCCGATTCATTGAAAGCACTCACCCGCATGAGTGCTGCCCATATTGAAGCTATGAGGATGATCACAAATACCCCTACTCGCGCAAACCGTGTGAGCTGGTTCCTTGAAGGCATGCTCCAACACCATGGCGGCGCGCTGCAAATGGCCCATGACGCATTAAAAAAATCTAATAATTCCACTATCAAACGTTTAGCTAGGGAAATTATTATTGGCCAAAGCCACGAGATAGTTGAATTGCGCGGAATGTTGCAACATGATGGGCTAAATAAGCCTGAGTATTATCAATTCGACAAACTATTTTCATTTTAATCATTTTTTAATTTATTTATGAACTTAATTGCTATCTTTTTGGTTCTAATCATTGCCCCCGCTTCACTTCTTGCCCCTGCTCCGCTCTTAGCTCATGCCAAGGGTATCTATAAAACCCAGGCAGAAGCTGAAAAGCGCGCTCTCGAACTCGGCTGCAAAGGCACCCACCAAAACAATGGCGCTTGGATGCCTTGCGGTAATGAATCCCACCTGCATCAAGAGTTGCGGAAGGAATGAAACCGCGTAATTTGCATCGTTTTTTAGTTCCGATAGCTGCAATACCGCTATTGATTACAGCCGCTAGCGGTTCGATTTATAGCCTTTTGCTAGAGCGGGGCATTGATGCCTTTTGGTTGTTAAAGATCCACGCAGGTAAGTTTGGGCCGATCAACTTGCAACCCTATTATTCAATTTTGCTAGGTATTCTTACCTTAATATTGGTGGTTTCTGGGCTGCAATTGCTTCGCCAGCCCCGTAGAGCGTAGGCGGGTTTGCAGTATGGCCAGCTCTACAGGTGGTGGTATGTTGCAATCCTGCCGCTGCCGCTAGCGTAGAGGTGGCCAACAAGGAGTCATGACTCAGCTCCATGATTTGCGTTTGCGTTTGCTAGTACAGCAGGAAAGTGAACGTATCGCCGGAAATTCGCCCGCTGAATTGGATCTATCTGTAGTGCAAGCCCGCAGCCTTTGCTGGTTAGCACTCCTTGCAGAAGCCCATGAAGATCAAGCCACTGATGCTGAGCGTCGTGGTGATGTTGAACAAGCGATGGGATGGTTTGCTGATGCCATGCGGCTCCAGGATGCAATCCAGGTGGTGAGCTCAATTGAAATCCCACTTCCTATTGCAGCCGGTTCATTCGAGGCAGAATATGAAGACGACGATGGGCGATTAGCCGCCTGATGGCATGATGAGATCTGGTGAAGAAGGGAGCATGGTGCCTGAAGAGCCCTGCCAATGCCCTGATTGTCTGCGGTTTTACCGGGAACACGATCGGCTAATACGTGAAAATCCAAGCCTTAAACAGCAGCAAGAGTTGAATTGGGCTGCTCTCCAAGCTTTTCGCACCTTGGCCGGCAGGGTGCTGGAGGATTTGCAAAAGCCGCCAGAGCAGCAAGCAGATGTTGAAACACCGCCAGAAGATGAAAGCCTGCAACAAGCCCTAGCTGATCTTGAAAATGTGAATGCCCATCTTTTTTCAATTGAAGTGTTAATGGAAAGAATATTTGACGTGCGCGTACCAGAAGCGGTGGAGCAAAAGTTTCAGGAGCTAGCCGGTGAGCTAGCCCCCGATCCCCTCAATGCAGATCGCTTGCGTTTAAATCGTTTATTACATCAAAGCCCTGATTTGAATTAATCTTTACGGGGAAGGCTTCTGCTTTCCAAATATGTTGGCAATATTCTTTGATTGAGCGATCAGAGGAGAAGTAACCCATTCTGGCTGTATTCAATAAGCTCATGCGATTCCAGCGTTGGCGATCTGCCCAGGCATCGCTTACTTGATTTTGGCTTTCCATATAGGATGCAAAGTCTGCAAATAAGAAGAAGGGATCTTGTCCGCGGAGGTTATCGATTAGGGGGCGGAAAAGTTCTGTATCTCCATTGCTAAAATGCCCCTGCTCAATCACATTTATTACCTGTTGTAATTCAGGTAATGTTTCAAGAACTTCCCATGGGCGATAACCTTGCTTGCCCAGTTCCTCTATCTCCGGTGTGGTGCGGCCAAATAAGAAGAAGTTGTCTTCTCCCACCTGTTCGCGGATTTCTACATTGGCACCATCAAGGGTGCCAATCGTTAACGCACCGTTCATAGCAAATTTCATATTGCCAGTGCCTGAAGCCTCTTTACCTGCAGTGGAAATCTGCTCGGATAAATCAGAGGCAGGATATACCCTTTCTCCTAGTTTTACATTGTAATCCGGTAAAAATACAACCCGCAAACGACCATCCATATCAGGATCTGAATTGATGGTTTCAGCAATGCCATTAATAAATCGAATGATTAACTTGGCCATGTAGTAGCCAGGTGCTGCCTTGCCGCCAAATAACACTGTGCGTGGTGCAATACCTTCGCCTAGGCCATCTTTAATGCGTAGATACTGAGCAATTACCTGTAAAGCATTTAAGTGTTGGCGTTTATATTCATGGATCCTTTTTACCTGAACATCAAATAGGGAGGCTGGATCAACTAATACACCTGTGTGGTCATGAATGTAATTGGCTAATGTGCGTTTAACGCCTAGCTTGGTGTGCTCCCAATTTTGCAAGAAGCCATCATCATGTTGATAGCGCTCTAACTGCTTTAATTCATCTAAGTTATGCAGCCAACCATCGCCAATTGCATCATTCAGCAATTTACGTAAAGGTGGGTTGCATAGGGCCATCCAGCGCCTTGGTGTTACTCCATTGGTAACGTTCATGAATTTTTCGGGCCACAGCGCTGCAAATTCAGGCATCAGGCTGCTTTTAACTAGATCTGAGTGCAGCCTTGCCACACCATTCACGTGATGGGCGCCAACTGTTGCTAAATGCGCCATTCGCACAGCTTTTTGGCCATCTTCATCAATGATTGATAATTTACGCAGGATGTTGTTATCACCGGGATATTTTAAACGCACCTCTTGAAGGAAGCGACGGTTGATTTCATAAATAAGCTCCAAATGCCTTGGCAGCAAGCTTGCAAATAAGTGCAAGCCCCATTTCTCAAGCGCTTCTGGTAAGAGTGTGTGGTTTGTGTATGCCAAGGAACGGCTGGTGATATCCCAGGCCACATCCCATTCAAGATTTTTTTCATCGAGCAGAAGCCGCATCAGTTCCGCCACTGCAATTGCAGGGTGGGTGTCGTTTAATTGCACTGCCCAATGCTGCGGGAATTCGGTGGCTGGAATACCGCGGTTTTCTAAATTACGCAACATGTCTTGCAGGCTGCAGCTAACAAAGAAATGCTGTTGTTTGAGGCGTAAGCGTCTGCCTTCATCAGTGCCATCATTGGGATAAAGCACTTTTGAAAGGGTTTCAGAACCCACCTTTTCTTCTACTGCTCCGTAGTAATCACCAATATTGAATGCATAAAAATCAAAGGATTCACTTGCGGTAGCGCGCCACAATCGCAGGCGATCGCATGTATTTACTTTGTAGCCCAGCACTGGCACATCGTGGGGAACGCCAATTGCATGTTCCTCTGGAATCCAACGGGCCCGGTATTGCCCCTTCTCATTTGTATAACCTTCAGTGCGGCCACCAAATCCAACAAATACGGCTTGATCTGGATGGGTTAATTCCCAGGGCCAGCCACCTTTGAGCCACTTATCAGTGATTTCTACCTGCCAGCCATCACGGATTAATTGATCGAAAATACCGAATTCATAACGGATGCCGTAACCCACTGCAGGCACTTCAAGGCTGGCCAGTGATTCCATGTAGCAAGCCGCCAATCTGCCAAGGCCGCCGTTGCCAAGGCCCGGTTCTTCTTCTACTTCAAGGATTTTGGCAATATCGCTTTGGTTGAAACGGGCAATTGCCTCTGCTGCCTCGTTTTCAATGCCCAGCATCACAAGGTTGTTGCCCAGTTGCGGACCGATCAGGAATTCTGCTGATAGGTAGGCGACGGTTTTGCTTGGATTGCTTGCTAGAGCCTCCTTGCCTGCCAAAAAGCGGGTCATTAATCGATCCCGCACGGCATAGCTCAAAGCCATGTAGAGATCGTGAGGGCTGGCATTGCTTGCAAGCTTGCCCAGAGTGAAAAACAGATGCTCGGTAATACCTTCGAATAAATCCCCAGCAGACAGGCCACTACGTTGCGGATCGGCGTAGCTGCTCGGGGTGGGCATGCTGAATTCCGTGGGTTGCTGGCTCATAGCTAAACAATGTCGTACCCCGACCGTAGCGATGGCAACGAAAAGAACAATTAAGAGTGGTCAAAGCCTTTTTTTATTGCCCCTCTATCGGATACTTGGGGCACTGCAAAAACCATGCCTCAGTGATACTGCTGTTCTCTAATACCCATGCTGTGGTGGAGGCCACAACCCTTGTGGTGGCGGGTCGTTTCTTGTTGATCCTCGTGGCAGCAAGGCTCCTGGGGGAGCTGATGGTGCGTTTGCAATTACCCACCATTCTTGGTGAATTGCTGGCGGGCGTTCTAATCGGCGTTTCGGGCTTGCATTTGGTGGTGCCACCAGAAAGTGGCGTATCCACAGCGCCTTGGTTGCTAAATCTCACCGGCCAACTAGGGGAGGTGAGCGCTGCGCAAATAGATCAGATTTCAAATAGCACCTACCCCTTTCTGCAAGCGGTAGCAAGCATTGGCCTTTATTCGCTTCTTTTCCTTACCGGTTTGGAAAGCGAATTAGATGAATTGATTGCTGTGGGTATGCAGGCCAGCAGCGTTGCATTAGCTGGGGTAATCCTGCCGTTTGCCCTTGGCACTGCTGGCCTAATGGCGTTATTTCATGTGGATCTTGTGCCGGCGGTATTTGCTGGTGCATCGATGACAGCCACCAGCATCGGGATTACCGCCAGTGTTTTTGGTGAACTGGGCATGTTGCGATCACGGGAAGGGCAGATCGTGATTGGTGCTGCAGTGCTAGACGACATCATTGGCATCGTGGTGCTGGCAGTGGTGGTAGCCCTTGCCAGTGATGGTGGCTTGAGCCTTGGCCCGATCCTGCAATTGGTTACCGCTGCGGTGGTGTTTGTGGTGGCAGCTATTGCCTTAAGCCGCACTGCCGCCCGCCCCTTCGACTTTGTTGTTGATCGCCTCAAAGCCCCAGGCGAAATAGTGGTGGCTTCCTTTTTAGTGCTTTGTTTGTGTTGTTTTGCTGCTACAGCCATCGGTTTAGAAGCAGCTTTAGGTGCTTTTGCCGCTGGCTTGATCCTTAGCCGTTCACGCCACACCAAGGAAATTCAAGAAACACTAAAACCATTGGTTTCTTTATTTGCCACGATCTTTTTTGTGTTGATCGGCACTGCCATGGATCTTTCGGTGCTGGATCCAAGCAATCCAGCAAACCGGGCAAGTTTGGTGGTGGCGGCATTTTTATTTACTGTTGCGGTGTTGGGCAAATTGGCAGCGGGTTGGACCTTCATCAGCGCCGTGCCCACAAACCGTTTAGTGGTGGGCTTAGGGATGATGCCTCGGGGAGAAGTGGGTTTGATATTTCTTGGTTTAGGTACTACTGCCGGCTTGCTTACACCTTCACTAGAGGCTGCGATTTTGATAATGGTGATCGGCACCACCTTCTTGGCACCGATCCTGTTGCGATTAGCGATCCCAACAGTTGAATTGCAACCTGTAGATGGCAACTCCTAAACGGCCGAATCCATGGAACCCCACAGCGCCTTTGCTTTTGGGTTTTAGCTTCGGTTTGGCTTTTGCGATCACCATGCGGCTTTTGGATGGTCGTTTTGCAAACTTGGTGCGGCTCGGTGAAAGATTTGAAGTGAAAAGTTTTCCTGGCACGGGTTTAGAAGCTTTGCGGATGCGTTACGGGTTGGACCGGGTTGATCTCTTTGCTGAACCGGCCATTCCCCCAGAGCCCCCAACTTCTTCAGGATCTGGCACAGTTGAAGCTCCGCCATTACCCGGGCAATGAGCACCCCCGATACGCTTTTACAAGCTGCTTTAAACCGGCTAGCGGCGAGAGCTAGCAGTAGTGCCATTGATGCCGTAGCGCAGCTGAGCCTTCTAGCTCAAGATGCCCCTCAAAAATTGCGCACTGATCTGCAGCTTTTTTGGGAGGAGGTGCAAGATGAAGCCCAGCGTCTTGATGGCAACCCATACCAAAGCTCAGAAACAGCTGTAGCAGCTGATTCCGGCCTGCAGGAGCAGGTAGATGGTTTACGTAAACAGGTGGCGGCCTTCAGCCGTGAGCTCGAGGGTATGGCTTGATGTTGGCAATCCGCAGTTTTTGGCGTTCCCTGCGGATCTGGCGCGTGGTGTTGCTTTTGCTGGCACGCCTTTGGTGGGATGGCCAGAGCTTTTGCTACCCAGGCGGCAGAACAGAAGCGCGCATATTGCAGCGTCAAGCGCAGCTGGCTAGCTGGCTGGTGGAAGCCCTTTTGGAGCTGGGGGCGGCTTTTATCAAGCTGGGTCAATTGTTATCGGCACGGCCTGATTTATTACCTGCAGCTTGGGTGCAGGAATTAGCGCGTTTGCAAGATCGCGTACCCGCTTTTGCTTTTAGCCAAGTGGAACAGCGGCTTGAGCAGGAATTGGGCCCCCGCTGCCAGGAAATTATTGAAATAGAACCTGAACCATTGGGATCTGCCAGCCTCGCCCAAGTGCATCGGGCCCGCCTGCGCAGTGGCCGTGATGTGGTGTTAAAGGTGCAGCGGCCCGGTTTGGAGTTTTTATTTCGCCTTGATTTAGTGGTGATGGGCCAGGTGGCAGCCTTATTGCAACGCCATCCCAGCTGGGGCCGCGGTAGGGATTGGGTGGCGATGGCGCGGGAATGCCAGCGGGTGTTGTTGCGAGAGCTTGATTTCCGCATTGAAGCGGAACATGCCGCCCGGTTTCGGCAGCAATTTCTTGATGATCCCGCGATTCGAATTCCAGCGGTGGTGTGGGAGTTATCAAGCCAGCGGGTGCTTTGCCTTGATTACCTGCCCGGAATCAAGATCACCGATCGCGATCAATTAATAGCTCAAGGCATCGATCCAAAAGCAGTAGCAGAACTTGGTGCCACCAGTTATTTGCAGCAGTTAGTGCGATTTGGCTTTTTTCATGCTGATCCCCATCCAGGCAACTTGGCGGTAGCTGCTGATGGCGGCTTGATCTATTACGACTTCGGCATGATGGGTCAGGTATCACCTCGATTGCGGCGCCGTTTAGGGGCAATGGTGCGGGCCGCTGCATTGCGAGATGCAGGCGCATTGGTGCAGGAATTACAAACTGCAGGGGTAATAGAAGCTGGCATCGATACCGGCCCAGTGCGGCGTTTGGTGCGGGTGATGCTTGAAGAAGCGCTCACTCCACCATTTAGTGGAGAGATCTTGCAGCGAATTTCAGGTGATCTCTACGACCTGGTGTACGGGCAACCGTTTCGCTTACCGGTGGAGCTGATCTTCGTGTTGCGGGCCCTATCTACTTTTGAAGGGGTTGGCCGCAGCCTTGATCCTGGCTTTAGTTTGGTATCGATTGCCAAGCCCTATCTGCTGCCGTTAATGACATCTAGTGGATCTGGCCCCTCTGAATTGTTTAACGACCTTTCGCGTCAGGCCGCTAAGGCCAGCAGCCGCGCTTTGGGATTGCCGAAACGCCTTGATGAAGGTTTAGCGCGGCTCGAGCAAGGCGATTTGCAGCTGCAGGTGCGGGCGGGCGAAAGCGACCGGCTATTGCGCCGGCTGGCTATTAGTCAGCAGTTGAATGGTCAATGTGTATTGCTAGGGGCGTTAGCTATTGCTGCCGCGGTATTGGCTGCCGGCAGCCGCCCTGGATTTGCCTTGCTGCCAGGTTTAGGCAGCTTGCCAGTGGCATTTGGCTGGTGGCGGCTACAGGGAAGATTGAACAGGGAGCTAAGGCTTGATCGCCTTAGCTAAACCCTATTTATTAATTAGCGCCTGCCTCGTGGACCTCTACCTTCGCGGCCGGCGTAGCTGGCCTGGCCACCTAATTCATCTTCAATACGCAGAAGTTGATTGTATTTAGCAATCCGTTCCGAGCGGCTTAATGAGCCGGTTTTGATTTGGCCTGCCTTTGTTGCCACCGCTAAATCAGCGATGGTGGTGTCTTCTGTTTCACCACTGCGATGGCTAATTACGCTGGTATATCCGGCGCGATTTGCAAGATCGATAGCTTGCAACGTTTCGGTGAGTGAACCGATTTGATTCACCTTGATCAGGATTGAATTTGCAATACCCAGATCAATTCCGCGCTGCAAACGGGAAGTATTAGTAACGAATAGATCATCCCCCACTAGTTGCACATTGCTGCCGAGGCGATCGGTAAGTAATTTCCAACCGTCCCAATCATCTTCAGCGATGCCATCCTCAACTGAAACGATTGGATAGCGGCTTACCAGCTGAGCAAGTTGATCAACCATCTCAGCGCTGCTGTAGCTACTGCCGCCAAAGCTATATCTGCCATTACTAAAAAATTCGGTACTTGCCACATCAAGGGCAAGGGAAATTTGATCGCCTGGTTTATAGCCAGCCTTCTCAATTGCCTGCATTAAAAGTGTAGCCGCCGCATCATTATTTTCTAGATTTGGCGCAAATCCACCCTCATCACCCACTGAGGTTGATAGGCCCTGATCATGTAATAGGCCCTTCAAGGTATGGAATACTTCGGCGCCCATACGCAGGGCTTCCCGGAAGCTATCTGCCCCATGGGGCACCACCATGAACTCTTGAAAATCCAAGTTATTGGTGGCATGGGCACCACCATTGATCACATTCATCAATGGCACCGGTAGCAGGGTGGCGGAAGGGCCCCCTAGATAGCGGTAAAGGGGTAAGCCCACCCCGTTTGCTGCAGCCCGAGCCACGGCCAGGCTCACGGCCAATACCGCATTGGCCCCAAGGGAAGATTTGTTGTCGCTGCCATCAAGTTCAGCCATCGCAGCATCAACGGCCCCTTGATCAAGGGCCATTAGGCCGCATAGGGCAGGGGCGATCCGTTCTTCCACATTGGTAACGGCTTGGCTAACGCCTTTACCGAAATAACGCGAACGGTCGCCATCGCGTAATTCATGGGCTTCATGGGCGCCGGTGCTGGCACCGCTTGGCACCATTGCCCGGCCGCTGGCGCCACCCTCCAGTAAAACTTCAGCCTCCACCGTTGGGGTGCCGCGGGAATCAAGCACTTCCCGTGCCACCACCGTGTCGATTACAAGGTCTAGAGAATCGAACACAAAGATCTTGCTAAGCGGGGTCATTATGCAGATTCGAGCGTCACAATGAGCGCAGCTACTGGCACATAACAAAATGCGTTTACTTCACATGATGTTGCGGGTGGGCGAATTAGAACGCTCGATCCGCTTTTATACCGAAGTTTTAGGGATGAATCTGTTGCGGCGTAAGGATTATCCCAGCGGCCGCTTTACTTTGGCTTTTGTTGGTTACGGGCTCGAGAGCGCAGAAACTGTGTTGGAACTCACCCACAACTGGGATATCAGCAGCTACGAAATTGGGGCTGGTTATGGCCATATTGCCCTTGGCGTGGAAGACATCGCTGCAACTTGCGAAATGATCCGCGCCCAGGGGGGCAAAATAGTGCGGGAGCCTGGGCCCATGAAACACGGCACCACCGTGATCGCTTTTGTGGAAGATCCCGATGGCTACAAGATCGAATTGATCCAGCAGAAAATCTGATTTAATGCGCGCTCCAGAAGCTTCTTTTAGCCTCACCACCGCTCCGGAACGCTTCACGGATCTGGCTTGGGATTTGCTGCTGGCAGCTCAGGATCAAGCCCGCCGTTGGCGCCATGGCGAACTGGATGTGGAACATTTGTTGCAGGCATTGCTGCAGGAACCCCGCTGCCTTGAATTAATCGCTCCTTTTGGCATTAACCAAGCTTTGCTGCTTGATGGCCTTGATGATTTCTGCGCTCAACAGCCCACCCGCAGCAGCAACACTCTCTATGTGGGGGATGCCCTTGAGTTGTTGCTTGATCGCGCTGACGCAGAACGTGAACGGGTAGGCGCTAGTAGCATTGATGCCGCGCACCTCTGGCAGGTGTTGCAAACAGAAGCGCGCCTTGGGGCAAATCTGCTGGGAAGTAGCTCGAGTGCGGCAGCGGCAAGGCCTGCTCAAGAACAGCAAAACCAAGCCAATGCAGCCACTGATGATTTTTCAAATAAACAAGATGATTTTTCAAATAAACAATTAGCGCCCGAGCAACTGTCTCCAGAAAACCTTGCCCCAGAACAATCAGCTTTAGATCAATTCGGCCGCGATCTCACTGCTTTAGCTCGTAATGGTGAATTGGATCCGGTAATTGGCCGTGATGCTGAAATTCGTCGCTTGATTCAGGTGCTTTCGCGCCGCAGTAAAAACAATCCGGTGTTAATCGGTGAACCGGGGGTAGGTAAAACCGCTATCGCTGAATTGTTGGCGCAGCGAATCGTGGCAGGTGAGGTGCCGGATTCCCTTAAAGGGCGGCGTTTGATCTCTTTGGATCTTGGTGCTTTGATCGCCGGCGCTAAATATCGAGGCCAATTTGAAGAGAGGCTGCGGCTGGTGTTAAACGACATCGCTGCCGCCGATGAAGGCCCTGAAGGGGTGGTGTTATTTATCGATGAACTGCACACCCTCGTTAATAACGATCGTTCTGGCGCTGATGCCGGCAGTGTGCTGAAACCTGCTTTAGCTCGCGGTGAATTGCGTTGTATTGGTGCCACCACCATTGAGGAATATCGCCGCACTTTGGAAAAAGATCCGGTGCTTAATCGGCGTTTTCAGCAATTGGTAATCAAAGAGCCAACGCTTGAGGTATCGCTTGAGATTTTGCGCGGGGTGCGTGAGCGCTACGAACTGCACCATGGCGTGAGCCTTAGCGATGGGGCCCTAGAGGCGGCGGTGCGCCTGGCAGATCGCTACATCAGCGATCGTTGTTTGCCGGATAAAGCAATCGATCTGATCGATGAAGCGGCAGCGGAATTAAAAATGGAAGCCACCTCTAAACCCGCTCTAGTGGAGCAGGCGGAGGCGGAACTACGGCGGGTGGAGCGGGCCTTGTTGGCGGCGGAGCAGGCCCCCGCAGCCGAGCGAGCGCAGCAGCAGCAACGCCGCAATGAAGCTTTGGATCGGCTTGAAAGTTTGCAGGATCAATGGCAGCAGGAACGGGAACAGCTGCAGGAATTACGCCAATTGCAGCAGCGAGAAGAAGATCTACGCCACGGCATAAATGAAGCAGAACGACTTACTAATTGGGAGGAGATGGCCCGCCTGCAGGTGGAGCTGGAGCACGATGTGCAACGGCGTCGCCAGGCTTTAGAGCAAGTGATCCAGCAGGGGGGACGCTTGCTGCGCGATCAGGTGCAGGAAGGTGATATCGCTGATCTGGTGGCCCGCAGCACCGGTATTCCGATTCAGCGTTTATTAGCTGGCGAGCGGCAGAAATTGTTAGAGCTGGAACTGCGGCTAAGCGAAAAGGTATTGGGGCAGCCCGATGCGGTAGCAGCGGTGGCGGCGGCGATCAGGCGCGCTAGGGCGGGGATGAAGGATCCGCGCCGGCCGGTGGGTTCCTTTTTATTTATGGGCCCCACTGGGGTTGGTAAAACCGAATTAGCCCGCAGCTTGGCCGCTTGTTTATTTGATCAGGAAGATGCCCTAGTGCGGCTTGATATGAGTGAATTTATGGAGCGCAATGCGGTGGCTCGCTTAATCGGTGCACCGCCGGGATATGTGGGTTATGAGGAGGGCGGACAACTCACAGAAGCGGTGCGGCAGCGGCCCTATGCCGTGGTGTTGCTGGATGAAGTGGAGAAGGCCCATCCCGATGTGTTCAACCTGCTGCTGCAGGTTTTAGACGACGGCCGATTGAGCGATTCCCAAGGTCGCAGCGTTGATTTCCGCCACACCGTGGTGGTGATGACCAGCAATTTGGCAAGCAGGGCAATCCTTAGCCATGCCCGTGATGGCAATAGCGATGCCCTTGATGCAGAGGTGGATAAAAGCCTGGCAGCCCATTTCAGGCCCGAATTTTTAAATCGCATCGATGAACTAATTCGATTCCGCCCCTTGCAGCCGGAAGATCTCGAACCAATCGTGCGTTTGCAGTTGCGGGAGTTGCAAACGCTATTGCTGGAGCAGGGTTTGGAGTTGCAGGTGGAGGAAGCGGTGGTGGCCTGGCTGGCGAAAGAAAGCTACGACCCTGAATATGGGGCCCGCCCCCTGCGGCGTTTATTGCGGCGCAAATTGGAAAATCCTCTAGCTACGGCGCTGCTGGAAGATCAATTCAGTGCAGCCCGGGGGGTGCTGGTGGAAATGACTGAAGATCAGCCAGGCTTCCGCTCCATTATGTAGGGTGGATTTTTGCGGGTACACCGCGCGTTGGAGGATTGTGGTTTCAAGCCAGCCCCCCAGCCCCGAGGGATCCGGCCCTGGCGGTTGGATTCAATCCACCTTTGCTGAATTGCGCCGAGTGGTGTGGCCTAGTCGCCAGCAACTCATCAGCGAATCAGTTGCTGTTTTATTAATGGTGACTATTTCAGCTGCCGCAATCGCTTC
>VFLB01000026.1 GCA_009914645.1 Synechococcaceae bacterium Bin_79_3 | reverse complement strand
TCGTAGGTGGGCACTGATGTGAGAGCTAGTAGTTCTCCATTCCTTGCATCCATCACCATCGCAACACCGCGTTTGGCGCTCCATTTTTTTACCTGCCGCGCCAGCTCCATCTGAGCTACTCGTTGCAAACGGGTATCAAGGGTAAGTTGCAGTTTTAAATCATCCCGAAACATGCTGCCTGCTCTTAATCCATCCGGCAGAGGCGTGCCATCACCACCTCGGCGGATGCCAATGCTGCTTTCTTGACTGCGCAGATCCCTTTCAAGACTTTGCTCAAGGCCGGCTTGGGGTACGCGTTCGAGGTTTAAGAAACCCACCACATTGGCAAATAAAGGCCCTTGGGGGTAAATACGTTGCGGACCGTGCTCAAAGTCGATCCCATCAATGCGAAGCGCTTTTAGCCTTGAGCCAATAGATGGTTCCAGATTTGTGGCAAGTTTTACGCCTGAACGTTGTTTGCCCATTCGGGCCACCAACAGATCTGGATCCAGGCCCAGCAGTGGAGCGAGGCGATTAGCAACCTCCCTTGTGCTGCGCCGTTGGCCTGGATCATCACCTGGAAAATGAAAATAGCGGGGATGGGCCCAAACAGTTATCCGTTCTTCGTCGATAGCTAAGAGGCGACCTTCACGATCAACGATGCTGCGGCGCCTACCCAACGGATCAAGTTTTTCTGTTTGAACCTGGCGCGCCTTTGCCTCAAGTTTTTGCCCCTCCCTTACTTGCAACCATCCCAACCTGATGGCTAATCCCCCTAAACCGATCAATAGAAGAGAAACAACAGCTATTAAACGCGCTGTTGGAACAGGGTTTAAATGCAACACCCTTTTCCTGTTACCAGCAGATTTGCGGGGAAGAGTTTTAGTAACCACTGGCAATTACAGAAAAACTCAAGGGACGTTGAATTTGATCGATGGCTTCTAGCGCAGATGGAGGTTGGGGGATAAATACAAGATCTTCGCTGCGGGTTGCTACCAAAGCGCCGGGCTGTTGCGCCTTTAAAAGATGAAATTGTTCAAGAGACGAAGTGGTTTCAAGAACTCGATGTTGGAGTTCTTGTGCCGCGTTGAGATCACGGAAATCGTTACCCCAACGGTTTTGCCAATGCAGCGTTAATCCTGTAAAAACAACAGCTGCAACGCCTGTAGCCACTAAACCTCCATCAGCTACACGATGCAGACCTGCTAACCAAGGCGCCTGCCTTTCTACCCGTTTTGCCGATAATGAGCCTTGAAGTAATTCAAGATTGCGTTTCTGCCGTTGGGCCTTTCGTTGAGCCACTTGAGCCCTACGTAAATCAAGTTCTTGGTCTTGCGGCCTAGCTTGAATATGACGAGTGGATAACGATGCAGCCACTAGTTATGGAGCGCTCACTTGTATCGCCAGTGAACCATCCAACACGGGTGGTGGCAAGGGGCCTCAGGAAAGTTTTCATTATTTAGTTAGCTCCCCAACATAATTAAATTAAAAAAGGTGAGGCTGTTCCATAAACCATGCATCACAACACAACTAAATAAACTGCCGCTGCGCAGCCGCACCCAGCCCAAGCTGAGCCCAAGCACTGTTAGTGGAGCCGCTTCGCTAAGGCTCAGGTGAGCCAGTGCAAAAACCAAAGCACTGATTGCAACCCCGGCAAAATTGCCCCAGTAGCTGCCAATCACTGGCATTAAAACACCGCGAAAAAGTAGTTCCTCAAACAGTGGCGCTAGTACCACGGCGGTAAAAGCAAGTAGCGCTAGGGCTGTGCCATTGCGTCCATCTAAAACCTGTTCCAGTAATGGGTTGCTTCCCCCGGCTTGGGGCCAAAATTTCTCAACTAGCCAGCCCACTAAGGCCACCAATGGCAACGCCATTAATAAACCTTTAATTCCTTCCGATAAAGCAATCCAGCTGGGGCGCCATTGCAGGTTGAAACCTTTAAAACCCCAAATTAAAAGTAAGGCTGGAGCAGCGGTAAAACTATATAAACCCATAACTAATGCACCACCGCGGGCTGCTGGTTCCAGTGGCAATAATTCGATTGTTTTTGAAACCAAAGGTAGTGCCAACAGGGGAACCACAACTTCGCCAAGCACTACGAAGCCGCCTGCAACAATAAAAAGTGTTTCCAGCAGTGTTAGGCGAGGTCCGATTAATTCAGGGGCCGGCCCCAGCCGATTACGCCATATTTGCCAAAGCAATCTACCGAGCAACAGCACTCCAATAATTATTCCCGCTAACGGCAAAAGACTTACAAGCAACAAACGGGTTTTGGCCTGATTAATAACTGTTGGCGCCACACATAGATTTGAGGGCAAACCAAGTGCTTCGCAGCTCAAAAGCCTATAGATCGGACGTTCTGGCAAAGGTGGTATAGGTATTTTTTTATTAGCTAAATCCACAACCGCATTCTGATCCAGTAATGCAGTGGCCAGGCTTTGTTGTTGAGGGTTGCCGGTGTTTTGAGCAGCTTGAAAATGAGACCTAGCAGCGTTATTTCTACCTAATCTCTGCTCTATTAACCCCTGCTCAAGCAAACCTTTAGGGCTGCCAGAATCGCTGCTTTTTTGTACTGCCTCAAGCAATAATTGTTCGGAATTTTTTTCAATTAATTGCTGAACGATCGGTAATTGCGAACCCTGTTTTGCTAAGAGATTGAGTTCCAGCTGCCTTTGCTCTAAAGCGTTACCCACCCCGGGGCGATCGAGGCTATCAAGTAGAGAAAAGCCCCAAATCAAGCCCGCCAGCACCAGGCTAAGCCAAGCCAGCAGAGTGATAGCAAGGGCTGTGCTCTTGTGCTGATGGCTAACTGGCAACGGTGCGTTCTACGATGTTGTTTAGATCCTAAAGAACGCTGTGGCAACAAGGATTTTACTGGTACGCCACGGGCTGAGCAGTTTCAATATTGAAGGCCGCATTCAGGGGCGAGAAGATGCCTCGGTTCTTAGTGCGGCAGGAGAACAGCAAGCCCGCCTTTTGGGTGATGCCCTGCATGAACTTGAGTTTGACGCTGTTTGGTGTTCGCCATTGCAACGGGCCCAACGCACAGCCCAATTGTTGTTAGGAGCCCATGGTGGCAACACTGCAATTACCAGCAGTGAACTTTTACTAGAAATAAATCTGAGCCCTTGGTTTGGCTTAACCCGCGAGCGGGTTGCTGAAATGCATCCATTTGCTTACCAACAGTGGAAGGAGGCTCCTCACCAATTTCAACTGCAGCAGCCAGATGGCAGCTCTTATTTTCCTGTTCAGGAACTCCATAGCCAAGCTGTGCTTTTTTGGCAGAAGCTTCAAGAGCAACATCCGCCCGAATTAGATCACACCGTTTTAGTTGTTGCCCATAACGGCATTTTACGTTGTTTGTTATTGGCGGCACTTGGCCTTCCAGTTAGCAATTTCAACCGCTATCGCATCAATAATTGTTCTTTATCCGTTTTAAATTTGCGCCCCGGTGGCCTGGTGCAGATCGAATCTCTTAATACCATTAATCATTTGGAAAATCCGCTGCCGCAGCGTTCCGGCGGACCGCGGCTGTTGCTTGTGCGCCATGGTGAAACCAATTGGAATCGCGAGGGTCGTTTCCAGGGGCAAATCGATATCCCCCTAAATGCAAAGGGGCACGCCCAAGCTCAGGCTGCTGCTTTGTTTTTGAAGAAGTTTGAACTAAATCGTGCTTACACAAGTTCCATGGCTCGGCCAAGGCAAACAGCAGAAGCAATCCTTTCTGCCCAAACAAAAGTTGTGCCCCTTACCAGCTGTGCCGGACTAATTGAAATAGCCCATGGAGAATGGGAAGGATGCTTAGAAGAGGAAATCAAGGCAGGTTGGCCAGATCTGCTAGCTGCTTGGCAAAGTGATCCCCATACCGTTGAGATGCCCAGCGGAGAATCAATTCAGCAGGTATGGCAGCGATCGGTGCAAACTTGGAAGCTAATAGTTGCAGGCTTAAATAATAATGAAACTGCCTTAGTGGTAGCCCACGACGCTGTCAACAAAACTATCCTTTGTTATTTGTTGGGTTTATCTCCTGCTGATATCTGGGCGGTGAAGCAGGGCAATGGCGGGGTGAGTGTGATCGACTACGGCCCTGATGGGCTTGGTGAACCAGTGGTGTCTGGTTTAAATCTCACCGGTCATCTTGGTGGGGTGCTAGATAGCACTGCCGCCGGCGCGTTGTGAAATTACTGCTGCGCAATCTGCAGTTACTGCAGGGGCCGGATTCAAGCTTGAGATGCAGTTCTGTTCTGATTAAAGATCGCCAGCTAATTGCTTTTGATCACG
>VFLB01000127.1 GCA_009914645.1 Synechococcaceae bacterium Bin_79_3 | reverse complement strand
GCCTCAACACTTGCCACTTTTTGCTCCAAGGTTTGATCACGATCAATGCGTGTATTTACGTGCAAAGAGCTAAATAAACGTGCACAACCCATGGCATGGAGCTGTTCATGGCAATTGCGGATCGCCAAAAACACTTGATCCCACTCCCCTTCGATGGCAGTGCCATTGGGATGCAGTTGGATTTTTAAACCTGCTGCTGTGAGCACCCGCTCACATGTGGCGATGAAAGGCGCAAGATTCACACCAACACCCACTGGTACTACACACAAATCCACGATTACCTTCATGGCCACCTGCCGTTGTAACAACATCATGGCAACGCCCCATGACAGGCTCAAGGAAGTAGCAGCAAAACACTGATCAGTCTTCAAAACGTAGAAAAGGACTACGGGGTAAAAACCTTGCTCGACAAGGTGAACCTGGAAGTAGGTCCGAAGGAACGTATGGGGCTGATCGGCACCAACGGTTCAGGTAAATCCACTCTGATGCGCTTGATGGCTGGTCTTGAACCACCAGGGGCTGGCACGGTGCAAATAAATCCCCGCAGCCGAGTGATTTATGTGGATCAAAATCCAAGCCTGGATCCAGATCGCACAGTATTAGAGCAAGTTTTCGCAGACAGCGGCGAAAAAATGCAACTAGTAAAACGCTATGAAGATGTAACACTGCAACTACAGGCAGATCCTGAAAGCAACAGTCTTCTCGCTGAACTCGGCAGCCTTAGTGGCCGAATGGATCAATTAAATGCTTGGGAATTAGAACGGCAATGCCATGAGGTATTAAGCCGGTTAGGTATTGATGATCCCCAACGCAAAGTGGGTGAACTTTCGGGCGGTTACCGCAAACGGCTAGCACTGGCAGCAGCACTTGTAGCCGAACCAGATGGCCTACTTTTAGATGAACCCACAAACCATCTCGATGCCGTTGCTACAGAATGGTTACAGGAATTCTTAGCCCGTTTTCCGGGAGCCCTAGTGCTGATTACCCACGATAGATATTTTCTAGAGAAAGTAACAAACACTATCGTTGAATTAGAAGCAGGTAAATTAAAACGTTATCCTGGTAATTACGGGGCTTATCTAGATCTTAAAAATCAAGAAGATATCGCTGATGCCGCTCAGCAACGGGCTTATCGATCAGTTATGCGTCGCGAAATGGAATGGCTAAGGAGGGGGCCAAAAGCTCGTAGCACTAAACAAAAAGCACGCATCCAGCGCATTGAAGAGATGCAGGAACAAACCTTTAAACCAGTAAAGGTAAAACTAGAAATGGCAAGCGCTGGAAGGCGCCTAGGCAAAACTGTTATTGAAATAGAAAATCTCCACCGTAATATCGGCGATCGCACATTAATTAGTGATTTCAGCTATAGCTTTTCAGCAGAGGATCGCGTTGGCTTTATCGGACCTAATGGAATTGGTAAATCAACATTATTAGATCTAATTAATGGTCGCCAGCAACCTGATTCAGGCTTGGTTCAACGGGGTGAAACAGTTGTTATCGGCTGCTTTGATCAACATTCAGAAGAATTATCTAATGAATTAAAAGTAATTGAAGTGATTAAGGAAGTTGCAGAGCGAATAGATCTTGGCCAAGGAGAATTTCTATCAGCCTCTCAATTATTAGAGCGCTTCTTATTTCCGCCAGCTCAACAATATAGCCCGGTATCAAAGCTATCTGGCGGTGAAAAGCGTCGATTGCACCTATGCCGCCTATTAATGGCAGCACCAAATGTTTTACTGCTTGATGAACCAACAAATGATCTTGATATTCATACCCTTGGTGTATTGGAAGATTACATTGAAGATTTCCGTGGCTGCGTAATAATTGTTTCCCACGATCGTTATTTCTTAGATCGCACAATCGATCGCTTATTTTGCTTCCAACCTGGCGGCATCCTGGAAAGATTTGAGGGTAACTACAGCGAATGGCTTGAACATCAACAACAACAGAAAAAACCTGCCCCCTCAATTACAGCAACTGCTATTACTGCTAATACTTCAGTGGTAGCGACTGCTCCAAAAGCACCTGCAAAAGCAGCTGCTGCTCGGAAAAGAAGCTATAAAGAGCAACGAGAATTAAATGACTTAGACAATACATTGCCAAATTTAGAATTAGAAAAAATGGCTCT
>VFLB01000082.1 GCA_009914645.1 Synechococcaceae bacterium Bin_79_3 | reverse complement strand
TTCGCAGATTCCGCTCTGCCTTAGCTAACTGTCGCCAAATTGTGGCGTCTATTGAAGCGCAAAGATCTGAGCTTGATAGTCAAGAATTGCGTCAGCTCCAATTAATAGAGTCTGTTACCCGTCGCTACGGAAACGGCGATAGTCAAGGAATATTACGTAGGCCAGAAGCGTTGCCGCGCAGTTTACTCGGGGTATTTGATCGTGTAAGAAATGAATTGAATCCTGAGGCGGAGGCAAGCCTTGTGGCTGGTTTTCGCCGCAGGCGAGATTCAACGCTTGTTTCTTTAAGAATACTGTTACTTTTAATCTTGGTACCTTTACTGTTGCAACAGGTTTCAAGAACATACCTTGTCGCCCCTATAATCGATAGATTGGCGCCTGAAGTGCCATTTTTAAGTTACACAAAGCCGCAGCTTCAAGATATCGCTGTTAGCAAATTAAGGCTTTATAAGGAGGAATTGGAATTTGATGCGCTTTTAGCAGGCAGAGAAGCACCTAGCCTTGACGAAATAAGATTAAAACTATCTGAAAGGGCTGATCAACTCAAGGATGAGGCTGATTCAAAGAGCACAAGCGCAATTAAAAACGTAATTTCTGATGTAATCGCATTTTTAGGATTTACGTTTGTATGTTTTTGGGGTCGTGAAGATTTGAGAGTTTTGCGAGGTTTTTTTGATGAATCTGTATATGGCTTAAGCGATAGCGCTAAAGCATTTGTGATTATTCTTTTTACAGATATTTTTGTTGGTTTCCACAGCCCCGAAGGCTGGACTGTTTTGCTACAAAGCATATCAAGTCATCTGGGTCTACCAACTCAGGAAAATTTCATAATGCTTTTTATAGCTACTTTTCCGGTTATCTTAGCTACTATTTTCAAATATTGGATTTTCCGTTATCTCAATCGCGTATCACCTTCCTCAGTTGCCACTCTTCGCAATATGAACGGTGGTGGCTAAACATATAATTGTTACAGGTGCCAGTAGAAGTGGCAAAAGTGAATGGGCAGAGCAGCTATTGCAAAGTAGGTCTGGAGGAGCTCATATATGTTATGTAGCTCCTGGAAAACTCTATGTTGATGATGCTCTATGGCAGATAAGGCTGGAGCAACACAAAATCAGGAGACCTTCCCACTGGGATCTGATTGAAGATATTGAATTTTCCTACCTACCCGACTTGTTGGCTCCGAATAGCAAATTTTCTCAAGCCTGGTTACTGGTTGATTCCCTTGGCAGTTGGGTTGCATCTGGATTGGAGTATTCAGAACAGCATTGGCTGCTAATGCAGCAAGCACTGCTTAAAAATTTGATTTGCCGACCTACGCCGGTGTTTTTAGTTAGCGAGGAGGTTGGCTGGGGGGTGGTGCCCCCTACTGCTGTGGGCGGCATTTTTCGGGATCGTTTGGGGGCTCTAACCAGAGCCTGCGCTGGTGTTTGCCACGAACGTTGGCTTGTTTGCATGGGCCAAGCCCTACCCCTTCATAAGCTTGCATCAACTGTGCAGGGAATTTCATTGTGATGCCAAGGGTTGTGCTGTTTGAACCCGAGATACCTCCAAATACAGGCAACGTAGCTCGCACCTGCGCTGCTACGGAAACAGAACTGCATCTAGTTGAGCCCCTTGGCTTTGAGATTAGTGATCGCACACTCAAACGGGCCGGACTCGATTATTGGCCCTTTGTTCAGCTCCGGCGCCATAGCAATTGGTCTGAGTTTCATGAGCAGCAGCAATTGCAAGGCGGCAGATTAATTGGCCTGAGCAGACATGCCAGTGATTCTTATCTTGATTTTCCCTTTTTAGACTCAGATTGGTTGCTATTTGGCCGCGAAACTAGTGGCCTCCCCCCCCTGCCCCGCAGTGCATGTGACCATCTCTTGAAGGTGCCGCTAGCTTGCGAAAACGTGAGAAGCTTGAATTTGTCGGTTGCTGTTGCAGTGGTGCTTTTTGAAGCGCTTAGGCAGATCAAAAACCCCCTGCAGCACAGTGATCCTTGAACTAATTGCCAATTCTGTAACTTAGGGCACTTGATTTCCCCTGGTATGTAGTGTATTGTTTGGAAGTTGTTGGGAGTTGGCTTCTCCAACGGCTTATTCTTTGATTTTATTGCATGAAGCCTTCTGCTTTACTTGCTTGCGTCACTATCTGTTTTCCTGCAGGATTAGTGGTATTAGCAGGTCTTCCAGGTCGCTCTAATCTTGATTCTCAGTCTTATTCAAAATCGAATCTTCCCCTTAATCTTAATTCAAGTCGCCAATTTAATAAGCAAGTTCTTATAGCGAGCGCTGAATCTACAAGCGTTTACGTTAAGACTCGTTTAGACATTACCCTTGAACAGCTTTCACTTCAGTTAGATATTCCTTCTGATTATCTCGCAGATTTAAATGATTGCAATATTGATCGTAAATTCTTGAACAATGAATGGGTTGCAATTCCTGCAAAATTACTTAATAAAATTCAGTTTGTTGTAGCCTTAGATGATTCGGAAATTCGACGAACCCAGCCTAATCGCTCTATTTTTGCAAAAGTTGGTGACAATTTAGCTAAAATTGCAAGTAGATACGAAGTCCCTTTAAAGGAACTCACACGATTAAATCCTGGGCTTAACCCAATTACTCGTTTAGCTGTTGATACCCCAGTTAGATTATTTCAACCTTTGCGTGCTCGTAATACCCTTGCAATCACACCTGGCTCCAGTGGTGGTCTTAGTTGGCCTAGTCTTCCTGATTTCGGGAATCAACCTAGCCAAAGATCTTTTACTGGTTACGTGTGGCCGGCAGCCGGCGCATTAACCTCTGGCTACGGCTGGCGTTGGGGCCGCATGCATAGGGGAATAGACATAGCAAATAGTGTTGGAACACCAATTCATTCGGTAGCTGATGGTGTGGTAGTAAGTTCTGGATGGAACGATGGCGGCTACGGCTACCTAGTTGAGGTTTCCCATAATGATGGTTCCCTTACGCGCTACGCCCACAACAGCAGATTATTAGTAAGCAAGGGCATGAATATTGCTCAAGGAACTCCTATAGCTTTGATGGGTAGCACCGGACGCAGCACTGGCCCGCACCTTCATTTTGAGATTATTCCTGCCAGGTCTGGTGCTGTTAACCCGTTGTTACGGCTACCCAGAAGGGCATGACGCCACAACAAAGTCAGGATCAATGAATAGAGTTCTTCCAATTGAGGACACCTCGAAAAAGTGAGCTTTTTCTTAGCTTGAACTGTTGATAAAAAAATGCCTTTCGGCAGATGTTAACCATAAAAGCTCCCTCAATAGTGAAAGTAGATTTACAGTTTATTTAAATATATAAGTTAAT
>VFLB01000142.1 GCA_009914645.1 Synechococcaceae bacterium Bin_79_3 | reverse complement strand
TTTGGGTCTATTTTGTTTGCTGCCAACGCAAGATATATTTCTTTTGTTGGAATCTTGCCGAGTTGAGCGCATACAGCGGCCAATTCAGCGCTGCCTAAATACACCTGGGCGCCATCACCAAGCCGGTTATTGAAATTACGGGTGCTAGTAGAAAATACCGTGGTGTTATTTTCTACCCTGGCTTGATTACCCATGCATAGCGAGCATCCAGGCATTTCCATGCGGGCACCACTTGCTTCAAATATTGCGTAGTAGCCCTCCTCTTTTAACATCGCTTCATCCATCCGGGTAGGCGGGCAAACCCAGAGCTTTGCTGCATTGAGCCCCTCGTCTTTTAATAGGGTTGCAGCGGCCCGGTAATGGCCAATATTTGTCATGCAACTGCCAATAAATACCTCATCAATCTGATCGCCAGCTACTTCACTAAGGGTTTTTACATTATCTGGATCATTGGGGCAGGCAAGAATTGGTTCAGTGATTTGATCTAGGTTGATTTCAAGCACCGCTGCATATTCAGCATCCTGATCAGCTTCTAGTAGCACTGGATTTGCTAGCCATGCTTCCATCGCCTTAATCCGCCGCTGCAAACTACGGCTATCGCCATAGCCATTGCTAATCATATTATTTAGTAGCGCAATATTGCTGCGTAGGTATTCGCTAACAGTTGCGATACTCAGCTTGATTGTGCTGCCGGCGCAGCTGCGTTCTGCCGTGGCATCAGTTAATTCAAATGCCTGTTCTAATTTTAAATCTGGTAGCCCTTCAATTTCCATAATGCGGCCAGAAAAAATATTTATTTTGTTTGTTTTATCTACTGTTAGCAACCCCTGCTTGATTGCCATATAGGGAATTGCATTCACCACATCCCGCAGGGTTACACCGGGTTGCAAAGAGCCGCTGAATTTCACCAGCACCGATTCGGGCATATCCAATGGCATCGCGCCGATCGCTGCTGCAAAAGCCACCAGGCCGGAACCGGCCGGAAATGAAATGCCCAATGGGAAACGGGTGTGGCTATCACCGCCGGTTCCCACGGAATCGGGCAGCAACATGCGATTTAACCAGCTGTGGATGATGCCATCACCTGGCCGCAAGGCCACACCCCCTCTGGATTCAATGAAATCTGGTAATTCGGCATGGGTTTTGAGATCTACCGGCTTGGGATATGCAGCCGTGTGGCAAAAGCTTTGCAATACAAAATCAGCAGAAAACCCTAGGCAGGCCAATTCTTTTAATTCATCACGGGTCATCGGGCCTGTGGTGTCTTGGCTGCCAACGGTGCTCATCAACGGTTCGCAGCTGCTGCCGGGCCGCACCCCATCAAGCCCACAAGCTTTACCCACCATTTTTTGGGCTAAAGTAAAACCCTTAGTACTTTCAATAGTAGGTTTTGGGCGTATAAATACATCAGAGATTGGCATAGCAAGTTGCATTCTTACTTTATCTGTTAAGGCGCGACCAATTAATAGTGGTATGCGCCCGCCCGCCTGCACCTCATCACATAATGTTGTTGGTTTTAATTCAAATCTAGCGATTATCTCTCCGCAATTTTTTTCTCCAATCGCTCGCTCTATCGTTCCTTCGTGGGGCCGTATTGTGATTAAATCACCTGTATTTAATTGGCTAACATCGCATTCAATAGGTAATGCCCCTGAATCTTCAGCGGTGTTAAAAAATATCGGTGCAATTTTATTTGCTAAAATTACTCCTCCGCTACGTTTATTTGGTACATGGGGAATGTTGTTGCCAATGTGCCATAACACCGAATTAATTGCTGATTTACGTGAACTTCCAGTGCCTACTACATCCCCTACATAGCAAATTGGATTACCCGTTGCTTTTAATTTAGCTAATTCCGCTAAACCCCCTGGCATTCGCGTTTCCAGCATCGCTTGGGCATGTAATGGAATATCAGGGCGGGTAGTTGCATGGGTGGCAGGTGATAAATCATCCGTGTTTGTTTCTCCTGCAACCTTGAATACCCGAACGGTTATTTCCTGCGCCAGTGGCGCCTTTTTGTTAAACCATTCAGCTGCCGCCCAGCTATCAACTACCTGCTTTGCATATTTATTACTAATTGCTAATTCCATTACATCGTGATACGCCTCATAAACAAGCACCGTGCCGCTCAACGCTTCTGCTGCAGCTGCCGCAATGGTTTGTTTTTGGTGTGATAGCAATTCAATCAGAGCTGCCACGTTGTAGCCGCCAATCATTGTGGCGAGCAGCTGCACTGCCTCCTCACAACTCACCAGGGGGCTGGTTAGTTCTTCTTTTGCTACCGCTGCCAACCAGCTGGCCTTCACATAGGCCGCCTCATCCACACCAGGGGGGATCCTTTCACTCAGCAGCTGGAGCAAGAAGCTGCCTTCCCCCTTGGGTGGTTGCTGCAATAACTCAGTAAGCGCCTGGGTTTGCGCGGCATCAAGTGGCAGTGGGGGCACACCGAGGGCTTCACGGGCACTAGCGGCAGCGCGATAGGCGATGAGCATCTGCGATACAAATTATTTGTTCCTATTCTTCACCCTTTAGGGTGCAAAGGAGCTGGCACCTGTGCCCCGTTATGCAGCCCACCTCTGATCTGCATGTGGTGGAGACCCGCCCACTGGTGGCTCCCGTTATTTTGCAGAGCGACATGCCCCTCACCGAAAGGGCTGCCCTCACTGTTCGCAACACGCGAGCGCGGATCAAACGCATCCTTGCGGGAGAAGATCGTCGTTTACTAGTTATCGTTGGCCCCTGCTCTGTTCACGACCTGGGTGCTGCGGAAGAATATGCAGGCGCCCTGGTGCAAATCCGAGAGCGGTTGCAGGCGAGTTTAGAAATTGTGATGCGGGTTTATTTCGAAAAGCCGCGTACCACCGTTGGTTGGAAAGGTTTGATTAACGATCCCCATCTCGATGGCAGCTACGACATCAATACAGGTTTGCGGCGAGCGCGCAATTTGTTATTGCAGTTTGCTGAACGTGGTTTACCTGCTGCCACTGAACTTCTTGATCCGGTGGTGCCCCAATACATCGCTGATCTAATCAGCTGGACCGCCATTGGCGCCCGCACTACTGAAAGCCAAACTCACCGTGAGATGGCTTCTGGTTTATCGATGCCAATTGGCTATAAAAACGGCACTGATGGCAGCCTCACTGTTGCAATTAACGCAATGGAAGCCGCTTCTCGCCCCCATCACTTCCTTGGCATCAACCGCCAAGGCCATGCAGCCATTGTTTCCACCACCGGTAATCCAGATGGTCATTTGGTGTTAAGGGGTGGTGGCAGTGGCACTAACTATCATCCAGAGGCGATCTCTGCAGCTGAGAATCAGTTGAAGGCAGCAGGTTTGCCCCATCGGGTGATGGTGGATTGCAGCCATGGCAATTCAAATAAGGATTACCGCCGCCAAGGGGAGGTGTTAGAAGCGGTGGCAACCCAGGTAAAGCAAGGCGGTAGTGCAGTGATGGGCGTGATGCTTGAAAGCCATCTAGTGGCCGGTAATCAAAAGCTTCCGGTTGATCTTACGCAGCTCACCTACGGGCAAAGTATTACTGATGCCTGCATCGACCTTGCTACTACTGAAACCCTATTGGAGCAATTGGCAGAAGCTGTTGGTTAATTTCTAGCCCCTTAGCCAGGCGCCCATTACGCCCACAAGTAAGGGCACAGTGAGATTATCTAAGCCGGCCCAACTGAATTGTTCTAATAAAGTTGCACTGGTGGCGATTGCAATCACTACATGCCACGGCAAATTGGGTAGGAGTAGGGCTAACACCAGCAGTGTTACTAGAGCCATGGTGGCGGTGCCAATGATTGATTTTGTTTGCCCAAATATTCGCCAGCGATGAGAGGAGAAATTAGCCCCAAGCAAGCCAGCTAAACCATCAGCTAAGGCCATAGTTAAAACGGCAGCACATACAAGGTCTGCCCGCTGCGGCCAAAAAAATGCAAGCAATATAGTGATAGAAGCGCCGTAGGCAACAGTGCCATAGCTAAAACGTCCTACATCTTCAATGGAAGCTAAAAGCCGCCAACGATGATTTATTAGAGCTAAAGAGCTAGCTAGTGCAGCAGCAGCAAGAGCAAGCGATACTGGAATCTCAGTAGCCCAAGCAATAGGTAAAGCAAAGCCTGTGCCGATATGCACAACCTTTCGGCTTAATTCTTGTTGTTGTGGCCAGCGCTTACTTATTAAACTAGCAAAAATAAAAACAGCTCCTAACCAAGCGGTGATCAGCGCTAAACCTGTAAGCACCTAATTATTAGGCTGCTTGTTGTTGGTTGGTGATCAATCGCAATTTAAGTATTGCTTTTGCTTCTAATTGCCGCACTCGTTCCCGAGATACATTGATCTGGCGACCAATTTCAGCCAGGGTAAGGGGTTCGCTTCCCTCTAGGCCAAAGCGTAATTTGAGAATTTTTTGCTCCCTTTCGTTTAATTGGGTAATCCAGGTGCCGAGATGTTCTTTTTGGATGCGGCGATCCATCCCCTCCATCGGTTCGCCACTGGCTGGATCTGGAATTAATTCACCAAGGGTGCTGCGATCTTCCTCTCCTCTGGCATGGGCATCAAGGGAAGCGCAAGGGGCGCTTTGGCTAAGCAGCTCCTCCAGCTCCTCCGGTTCCATACCCATGGCATGGGCCATTTCGAGCCGGTTTGGCTGGCGTCCAAACCGATGGGAAAGTTCCCTTGTAATACGGCGTAGTTTGGAGAGCTTTTCGCTGATATGAATTGGTAAGCGAATGGTGCGGGCACTGTTATCAATAGCGCGGGTCATCCCTTGGCGAATCCACCAATAGGCATAGGTGGAGAATTTATATCCCATCGCCGGATCAAATTTATCAACGGCCCGCTCTAAACCAATCGCACCCTCTTGAACTAAATCAAGCAATTCAAGGCCTTGATTTTGATATTTTTTGGCAACACTAACAACTAAACGTAAGTTGGCTGCCATCATTCGATCCCTTGCGCGGCAACCCATTCGCACTTGATGGCGCTGCCTTGGAGTGCGCTCTGCTTCTACTGTTTCCAGCAGTCGCTTCATCTGCTGCACTTGGTGGGCAAGTTCGATTTCTTCTGCAGCAGTGAGCAGAGGGACCCTTCCAATATTGCTTAAATACCAACCGATTGAATCCGTGCTCAATCGGCCACTTGTTTTGGAAGTGCTGCGTAATTGTGCAGGGCGAGCCAAAGGTTTTTCACCTTCTGCTCGAGCCCCCAGTGGTGTCCCCATCACCCTGGCCTCTCATATTAAATTTGGCCAGAACATAGCACTGCTATCAGCCAATTTGTGTGCTGCTTGCGAAAACAATCCGCAAATCAACGCTAAACAAAATCTACTGATTTGTTGATGTTCCTCCTAAAGCTTGGGCAGCACTGATTAACTGCCTTGAAATAGCTAATAAGGGCCGGTTTAGAGATTGGTTTCTTGTTTGTTTTTTGCTCATAGTTCTTAACTTTTATCCATAAAAAGCATCAGTTATTTGAGCCCTATCAATTTGTTTAGCTGTTTTGCCCTTGAACTGCATTCCAGTTTTCCATGAGCTCAAGTTGAGAGTTGTTCTCGTTTTCATTGCACAGGCGCTGCAGGAATTGGCCATCTGGTTGCATATCCCAGGCACCGCGGTTGTCAGCCAGGTAAATGTGCAACAACTGCTCCAAACTGCTACGTAGTTCAGGATCCTCCACAGGCGTTACCGCTTCCACCCTGCGATCAAGATTGCGGCCCATCCAATCGGCGCTACCAATAAAAGCTTGAGCATCGCCGCCATTCTTAAACCAAAAGATACGCGAATGCTCAAGAAAGCGTCCGATAATACTTATTACTGAAATGTTGCTACTGTGGCCCTCTAGGCCTGGAAGCAGGCTGCATACACCTCTGATAATTAGTTCAATCTTCACTCCAGCTCTGGAAGCCTCATAAAGCAGTGAGATGATGCGAGGATCCACCAATGAATTCATTTTTACAATGATGTGAGCTTCGGTGCCGGCCTTGGCATGTTCGATTTCTCTTTTTATGAGAGATTCCATACCGGCGCGCAAGGTAACGGGGGCCACCAATAGTTTTCGGAAACTTTGTTGTTTTGAAAAACCGGTTAGATAATTAAAGAGTTCCACTAGATCCTGCCCCAATTCAGGCCTGGCGCTAAGCAAGCCCACGTCGGTGTAGAGCCTTGAGGTTTTGGAGTTGTAGTTACCAGTGCCCACATGCACGTAGGAACGCAGTTCCTCGCGTTCGCGCCTCAACACCAGAGTTACCTTGGTGTGGGTTTTAAGGCCGATAACGCCATAAACCACGTGCACACCAGCATTTTCAAGTTGCCTAGCCCATTGAATATTATTTTCTTCATCAAACCTGGCTTTTAGTTCTACTAATGCCATTACTTGTTTGCCATTTTCAGCTGCAGTTATCAGAGAGCTAATAACTTTTGAATCTTTAGATACACGATATAATGTCATTTTTATTGCCAATACATCGGGATCATCTGCCGCTTGGCCAATAAATTCCTCCACCGACGAACTAAATAGGTCGTAGGGGTGATGCAGAAGCACATCGCCACGCTTTAAAACATCAAAGACGCTTTCAAATTCCTCTGCTTTGATTGAGCCATCAGCGAGCAATGCTTTTTGGGCCCGTGCTAACGGTGCAGCGATGCGGGCCACTTGAGCAGCGTCCTTTAATTGCGGAAGCGCTACGCCGGTGAGAGCAAATAAATCATCTAGGCCGAGGGGTCCATTAATGCGATATAAATCCTCCGCTTCTACCGCCATTCCTTCCATCAGTAGATCAACCACATCCTGTGGCATTTCGTCTGTTACTTCCAAACGCACCACCTCTCCACCCATGCGTCTTTTACGTAGCCCCTCCTGTAATGCCACCATTAAATCGTCTGCTTCCAGTTCCCTTAATTCCAAATCTGCATCGCGAGTAACGCGGAAGAAATAGTGCCCTTCTATTGCCATGCCAGGGAAGAGCAGCCCGAGGTTGAAGGCCACCAACTGCTCTAGGGGAACGGCGCTATAGAGAACGGGAGCTGCTTGATCTGCAAGTTCTGTTGGTATTTTGATGAATCTTGGTATATTTTTCTGAGGTACTTTTACCCGCGCAAACTGTTGTTCTCCTGTTTCTGGATCGCGAATTAAAGCCGCAATATTAAGGCTTAAATTGCTAATGAACGGGAATGGGTGAGCAGGATCAACGGCAAGAGGTGTTAAAACTGGGAAAATTGCAGCACGGAAATGGTTGTCAATCCATTCTTTTTGTTTATTATTTAGCTGAGGATAATCTAATACAAATACGCCATGTTCGGTTAGTTTTGGTATTAGCTCACCGCGATAGTGCTGCTGCTGTTGTTCTAAAACTGGCCTTAATTTTGATTGAATTGCTATTAGTTGTTGCAGTGGCGTGAGCCCATCCACGCTCAAGCTGCTAATACCAGCTTCCACTTGTGATTTCAGAGATGCCACCCGCACCATAAAAAATTCATCAAGATTGTTGCTAAAGATTGCGCTGAACTTAGCTTGCTCAAGCAACGGTGTTCGGCCGTCCATTGCCTGAGCTAGCACCCGTTCATTGAAATCAATCCAACCCAATTCTCGATTTAGGTAGAGCTCTGGAGCTAGTGCAACTGCGGCCATGGGTTTAAGTGCCAATCACAAAACACTAATTGGCTTGTTTAAAGGTTCCGTTAGCAGTAGGAAACTCACCCCTAGCAGCAAGGCTGCAGCCAACAAAAACGGACTGCTAAACCCCAGTTGTTCAAAGGCCAACCCCATCAAAGGCGGGCCAAGAAAACTGCCCAGGCTTTGCAAACCCTGCAGGCTGCCAAGGGCAGCTCCTTGACCATCGCTATCTAGGCGCCTAGATACCAAACTGCGCAAGCAAGGTGTAACAAGCCCTGTGCCTAGGGCCAATATGCCAACGGCGCTAAAAACCACCGGTTGGGCATTGCCAATTGGGGCTGCAGGAATTAGTAGGCAACCAACTAACACCAGGCCAAGGCCAAATAATGTGAGCCTTTGTTCACCAAATTTTGAAACTAGGGGCCCGATTAATGCCCCTTGCACCACGGTTGCTACCACGCCAACGATCAGAAATGCGCTAGTGGCAGGGCCTGGCCCCCAATTAAATACCTGCTTAAAAAACAGCACCAGCACAGCGGTAAAACCGTTGAAGGCAAGAAAGAACAGAAAAAATGCAATGCAGAGGCTGCCCACTTTTGGATTTTTAAACACCTTCAGCAGTTGAGTAAAAGGATTGAGTGCTCGTTTGCTAGGCAGGGCCCGCCTTTGATCTGCTGGATGGGTTTCTGGTAGCAAGAGCAACACCAGCAGCAGATTTATTGCTGCAATTGCCACTGCAATCCACACCGGCAAAGTAACGCTCCAGCGGCTCAAGATTCCAGCTAGAGCGGGGCCCAAGATAAAGCCAAGCCCAAAGGCCACCCCGATCAAACCAAATGCTTTGGCGCGATTTTCAGGGCTGCTGATATCAGCCAGCACAGCCCCAGCGCTTGCGGCAGTACCACCACTAAACCCGTCTAATAAACGTCCGCAAAATAGAAGCGCCAGGGGCCATGCACTGGCAATAGGCCAATCAATTTCTAAGGTAATTGCAAATAAACCAAGCCCCAGCACTGTGCCTGCAACGCAGCAAGCGATCACTGGGCGGCGCCCGAAGCGATCACTTAATGCACCAATCAATGGCGTTGCTAAAAATTGAGCCAGGGCATAACTACCAGCCAGCAGCCCCAAGGTGGTGCCACTGCTGGTGAAACCAGCTAAGAGAAATGGCAGCAGCGGAAACACCAGGCTTTCTCCTACCCGATCGTTCAGCAGCGTCACAAACACGCATAAAAGCGTGGACGGACGTTTCATTTGGTTTAGAGCCGGCGGGTAACAAAACTAGTGTTCATCACCATCCACCCAAAAATTGCATAAATGCGCTTGATCGCCTCCTATCGCAATGCTGGCTATGAAGCCTTGGCTGATGCCGTAATCAGCTTTTTTGATCGCCGCTCCGATTTACAAGCCCCTGGTGTTGCCTTTGGTGTGGGGGCCAGCTCCAAAATGGAAGCCACCAAACGTTCCACCGATATCAGCTTGGTGGCGATTGATCGCAGTGATCCAGAAGCGTTTGCTTTGGCAGATGTAATTGTGCGAGGCGTTAGTGCCGGGCTGAATCGATATTTAGAAGAAAGGCCCCTGCTGCTGCAATGCAGCCCTGAGCAGCAGCTATTTGTGAATCCAATTTTTAATTTGCAGCGTTATGCCCCAGGCGAAGGATTTAAGGCGTGGCATTGCGATTGGACAATCAGCCCAGAAGCCACTGAACCGGTGCATCGCCTATTGGCCTGGATTCTTTATTGCAATGATTTACCTCAAGGGGGCACGGAATTTCATTGGCAGGATCATCACGAGGAGGCAGAACGGGGCAAGTTAGTGATATTTCCGGCCGGTATATCTCACATCCATCGCGGCAGGATTAGTAATGTTCACACCAAAACCATCGCTACTGGTTGGATAAATGCTGGAACTGAGGCGCTGTATCTCAAGCGTTTGGCAAACGGGCCGGAATTGTTGTGATGCCCCGATCGCGCCGCACCGCCTGCCATACCTCAACAGCTTCCGATCGCATCAATTGCTCGGGGGCAAGATTTTTTAAGTGATCAGGCTTTTGTAAATCACGACCGATTGCTTGATCGTCGTAGATGTCGTTGTAGTCATCCCAACCGGCAGCATAATAAATCTTTTTTATGCCAGCCCAAGCTGCTGCTGAATAACACATCGGGCAACATTGGCAGCTGGTATAAAGAACGCAGCCACTTAAATCCCAGCTATTTAATACCTTGCAAGCAGCGCGAATCGCATTGATTTCCGCGTGGGCGGTGGGATCATTATCGCGACCAACGCTATTGCCAGCAACTGCAACTAACTCGTTGTTTTTAACAATAACTGCTCCAAATGGTTCGCCGCTGCGTTCCTCTAATGCTGTGCGTTGCATCGCAGTAATTGCCATGGCCATAAAGGTGTTATGAGCTGGATTATTGATGTGGTCCATCGAAAAATCGGGCCAAGGGCGATTGATAGAGTTTAATGCAAAGCTTGATAAAATTCTAGTTTTTTGTATTTATAATTTTCTCTGCCAAGCCAAGGCTTAAATCCGCTATCGCCAAAGCTTTGTTGCCATCAATAACTGTAGTTCTCTTTGCGCTCGTAGCCACTGAGATCCAGCTGCTAATTGTCTAAATTTATCTCCTAATTCAACTGGGAAACGATCTATTTCTGCAACTAATATGGGGCCCATATCATGGAGCCTAGGCGGATCAATACCCACTTCTCTAAGTATTGCTTTTGTTGTGAGTTCAACTAATTCTTGCGCTTCTCTAACTAAATCACTCCAGCCTTCACGATTTGCTAAAAGAGTTAAAATTTCTCTACGAAGTTGAGCTTTTTTTAGATAAGACCTACTTAATTCGGCGCCTGTCAAAACCATACCTCTGCAGCAGGGCGTACCGTTGGGGTGAGACGCCAATACCAGTTATCGCCCCAAGGAATACGTTCACTTCCTTGAGCAGCTAAGCGATCGCGATAGCGTTGCAAGAATTCTGATGCCCACCCATCCGGATCAAATAGAATAATTCCGTCAACACTAATATCTAAAAAGATTGGTCCCCCTTGTTCAGCTTCTGCCGCAGAACGTAAATGAAATTGCAACTCTGGACTGTTGTCTATTGCGCTGCTTAATGCAATTCGCACTTGATCACAACCTTGATGATCATCGCGAGATTGAAATTGCCTTTCTCTCAATATTATTAATAAATCTATATCTGAATATTGATTTGCCTCTCCCCTTGCCACTGAACCAAATAAAACCACAGCAAGCAGTTGGGATCCATAGGCTTTAGCGAGCAAGCCTGGCACCTCGCGAACCATCTGATCAATTTGTTGTTGGTGCAGTGAAACTGGATTAACCATTACTTCAGCAGAACCTTTTCTTAGTTTACTCTCCAAACTGTTGGTAGTGATTTCTCTAAAATGAACGAGCTAACTCATCTCAATACTGCAGGAGAAGTGCATATGGTGGAAGTGGGCGATAGACCCAACAGCCGCCGCCAAGCCACAGCAGAGGGGTATATCGAAATAGGTGAAGAGCTATTAGAGCAAGTTTTA
>VFLB01000120.1 GCA_009914645.1 Synechococcaceae bacterium Bin_79_3 | reverse complement strand
TTGTATTTTTCATGGCACAACTTAGCCGTCGAGTTTTTGTTAAAACCACAATGGGAGCCCTTGGTGGTTTGGTGTTTTTTCCACTGGTATCAATTGCAGCGCCGGGCAAACCAGAAACAACAAATGTGGAAATAGGTTTTATTGCGCTAACAGACTCCGCACCACTAATCATTGCAAAAGAGAAAGGTTTCTTCAGTAAACAAGGAATGACAGGTGTTGAACTGAAAAAACAAACCTCCTGGGCTGTTACAAGAGACAACCTTGAACTTGGCGGCGAAAGGGGCGGAATTGATGGAGCACATATACTATCTCCAATGCCATATCTTCTTGCAACCGGAAAGATAACCAAAAGCAATAAGCCACTTCCGATGTTTGTACTGGCAAGGCTAAATACCCAAGGCCAAGCAATTTCCGGATCAAAAGAGTTTTTAGATGAGAAACTAAAAGTTAACTCACCAAATTTAGTATCAACTATCGATAAGAAAAATAAATCTGGTGACAAATTCAAGGCTGCGGTTACCTTTCCAGGCGGTACCCATGATCTCTGGATGCGCTACTGGATGGCAGCAAACGGTGTAGATCCAAATAAACAAGCAGATCTGGTTGTAATTCCGCCGCCACAAATGGTGGCTAATATGCAAAGCGGCACAATGGATGTGTTTTGTGTTGGAGAACCATGGAACGAAAGATTAGTAAACAAAAAACTCGGCTACACAATTACTCAAACTGGTGAAATCTGGAAAGAGCATCCGGAAAAAGCCTTCTCAATGCGCGCCGATTGGGTAAAGAAAAATCCAAATTCTGCTTTGAGGCTCTTAATGGCGGTTCAGCAAGCCCAGAAATGGGCAGATAATCCTGCCAACACTAAAGAAATGGCAGAAATACTTGCTGAAGATAAATATGTAAAGGCATCGGTTGAAGATCTTCTGCCAAGGCTGCAAGGTACTGTTGATTATGGAGATGGTAGAGTTGTTAAAAATAGCCCATATAAAATGTTATTCTGGGCTAACAATGCCTCATTTCCTTACAAGAGCCACGACTCATGGTTTGTTACAGAAAATATGCGTTGGGACTATCTGCCTAAATCTACAAATATAAAAAATCTTGTGAATCAAGTGAATCGCTCTGATCTATGGAGAGCAGCAGCTAAGGCAAATGGCTATGGCAATGGGCCAGCGGGGGATTCCAGAGGTGTAGAAGTATTTTTTGATGGTGTTAAATATGATCCCAACAATCCCGCAGGTTATCTAAAGAGCTTGAAAATTAAATCAATCAAATAATGCAAGAAACTATAAATAGAACAAAACGCAATAGGATTCCTTTGCCTATATGGAGTGCCTGGCTTAGGCATCCAATAACGAAACAAATAAAAGCTCCATTAATTTGCACTGGGGGAGTATTAATTTTATGGCAAATACTCTGCAACGTAACAAATTCAGATTTTCCAGGTCCTATTGAAGTAATCGCTCAAACCTGGAATCCATATATAATTAATCCTTTTTATGATGATGGCGGCACGGCAAAAGGTTTAGGCTGGCAAATAATAATATCCCTACAACGTGTTGCAATTGGCTACAGCCTTGCGGCAATTGTGGGAATAGCCATAGGTTTATCACTTGGCCTGAATCAATTTATACGGCGAGGCTTTGATCCAATGATTCAGGTATTGCGTACCGTGCCTCCGCTTGCCTGGCTGCCAATTTCTTTACTGCTATTTCAACAGGCAGACATTGCTGCAATATTTGTTATTTTCATAACAGCAGTGTGGCCTATTGTAATAAATACAGCGATGGGAATAAAAGAAATACCACAAGACTATCAAAACGTAGCAAGGGTTTTGAGATTGAGAAAAAGAAGCTACCTATGGGACATAGTTATACCTGCCACCGCGCCATATGTATTTACG
>VFLB01000292.1 GCA_009914645.1 Synechococcaceae bacterium Bin_79_3 | reverse complement strand
TTTTGGTTGCAGCGCAAATACTGTGAGCCGCACCATAAAAGCTGCTATCGGTATTGAAGCTTATGGAGCAATAAAAGATCTGCGGATTGCTGGGTCTGCTGTAAAAGATATAGGGAAGGTATTACCTAGTGCTGCAGAATATGCTGATCATAATGAAGAGGAATTAGCTAAAGAAGATTTTGAAGTTATTGACGCTGAAGCAAGTGAGACTGAACTGAGTGACCCAGAATTCAGTGATTCGGAATTCAGTGATCTTGAGATTGAATCAAATAATGATTTCATTGCCTTTGCACCCCTTGCGGTTACTGCAAACCTCAGTGATACTAGCCCATGCGTTAGCAAACCATTAGTTGCAAGCGAATTGCCAGCAAGTCTTTATTTATTGGTAGATCGTGAAGTGGAACTAAAAGGTACCCCAGTAAGAGATTTCACAGAATTAGGTCTTATTGCTTCTGAGGAAGAGGATTTACAAGCGATTGCTTTATTTATTAATCCACGCCAGGCCAAAAGGCAATGCGGCCGCAGCCAAAGGGTGATTAAGGTTCCAGATTCCAGCCTGCTTGAGCTCACCGCTCCATATATTTTGGCCCAAGGCATTAGCCGTATCGTGCTGGAGGGCGCTCTTTATGCCGTGCCTGGCAGCCCAGTAAAGCCTTAATCATCGCCGTTTGGGCCCAGCAGCGCCGCACTGGCTCCGCCGCTGAATACTCCGCATAAAATTGCCAGCCCCACCACAAAACCCTGCGGCAATGGCACCGTACGGCCCACGCCGAGATTAACGACACTGCGTTCGTTAATGTTTTGGCTGCCAAGGCACAACATCAACAGCAAAACAAATGTGCCGATCACACTGCCCATAAATAACCGCAATCGCAACAACATCAATTCAGCCTCCTTCCCATTCATTCTGCCCGGTGCAGCAACCCATAAAGGGCGCGGCGTTGTTGCCCACTGCTTTGCGCTAATTGCTTAGCTGCTTCCGATGCGGTTAGCCCCTTGGCGATCAAGGCATCTAGTTCCTGCCGTAATTGCACTTCATCCCAGGGGGGAAGTTCTGCTGCTGCTGCACCACCGAGCACCACGGTGCATTCTCCCTGGGGTGCAAAGTTATTAAAATGTGCTAATGCACTGGCAAGATCAGGCCCCACTTGCTGTTCATGGCGTTTTGTAAGTTCCCGCGCCACTTGCACTGGCCGCGTTGAATCGCAGTATTCGATAAGTTCCTCAAGCAGACGCACCAATCGATGCGGTGCTTCATAAATAACACTAGTGCGGCTTTCCGCTGCAATTGCGCTTAATCGGCTTTTGCGTTCTTTCCCTTTTAAGGGTAAAAAGCCTTCAAAACAAAATCGACCACTTGGTAAACCACTACTCACTAAAGCGGTGGTAGCGGCGCAGGGGCCGGGGATACAAATAACCTGATGGCCAGCATTTCGAGCTGCAGCAACCAAATCCTCGCCTGGATCGCTAATTCCTGGCAAGCCAGCATCGCTGATAAGGGCAAGTGATTCCCCTGCCGCCAGCATTATTAGTAGTTCAGGAATGCGCTGTTTTTGATTGTGTTCATGAAAACTAATTAGAGGTTTACGAATGCCAAAACCATGCAGCAGCAAGCCGCTATGGCGCGTATCTTCACAGGCGATGCGATCTACCCCCGCCAGCACCAACTGTGCCCTGGGCGATAGGTCGCCGCGATGGCCAATAGGTGTGCCCACCAAATAGAGCACTCCCCCTTTGGGTTCTGAGCTCTCGGTCACAATGGCTTTCTCTTGTACCTCCATGATGCCCTTACCAACGGGTGTAGAACTAGATCCACTGCTAACGGTTTTAAGAACCTTGAGTTGGCAATCGGCTGATATTTTGCGGGCTTATGCCCGGGGCGAACAGCCTCCCTATGGCCATAGCCGCGCTTTAACGGTTGCCGATGGTGGAGAAGGCCCTGTTACGGCAGCTGATTTAGCAGTAAATAAACAACTTCTTGAAGGCCTTACCAATGCCTTTCCAGATGCTCCTTGGAACTTAATAAGTGAGGAAACAGCAAAAGATCAAGCGCTGGATCCGCAATATCAATGGCGTTGGATCCTTGATCCCCTTGATGGCACAAAGGATTTTTTGCAGGGAACTGGTGAATACGCCGTTCATCTAGCCCTAGTGCAGCAGCAACGGCCAGTGCTCGGTGTGGTGTTAATCCCAGAACGGCAAGAACTTTGGCTTGGCTTATTGCTCGATGGGATTAGCTCCGCCTGGTGCGAAAACCGCGCCGGAGTAAAAAAACCTGTGGAATTCAGTAATCGCCGTGAGTTAGCCGAATTGGTACTGGTGGCAAGCCGCAACCATCGTGATCAACGCTTAGAGCAGTTATTGCAGCAATTACAAATTGGTAGCTGCCTCACAGTGGGCAGTGTGGGCTGCAAAGTGGCGGCAATTCTGCGTGGTGATGCAGATATTTATGTGTCGCTGTCTGGCGAAAGTGCACCTAAGGATTGGGATATGGCAGCACCGGAAGCGGTATTAAGGGCTGCTGGTGGAGGCTTTAGCCACGCCGATGGCAAAGCCCTTTCATATACCAACAGCAGTTTTCTTCAGGCTGGATGTTTAATTGCTAGCCATGGCAGTAGTCACAAGCTCCTATGTGAACGGGCAACAAAAGCAATGGCCAGCATCGATCCCGGCTTCCAAGTTTAGGCAGCTAAGCGCTTAAACCTAAACCTCTCCGATTGGCAGGATCACAGTTGGTTCAGGATCTGAACCATCCTGGGGTACACCGCGCAAGCTCAAGTTAATGCGGCCGCGATTATCGATTTCCCGAACCCGCACTGTTACCTGATCACCCACATTCACCACATCTTCCACTCTCTCTACCCGTGATTCAGATAGTTGAGAGATATGAATCATGCCTTCTTTACCGGGGAGGATTTCAACAAAAGCGCCGATTGGTATTACCCGGGTTATGTGACCCTGGAATACTTCCCCTTCACTAATGCGGCGTGTAAGCCCTTCGATAATTTTTTGAGCTTCTTCAGCTGCCGCTCCGTCGTGGCTAGCAACAGTAACGATGCCGGTGTCTTCGATATCGATCTTGGTGTTTGTGCGCTCTGTGATGCCCTTGATGGTGCGACCACCAGGACCAATAACAGTGCCAATCAATTCAGGATCAATGCGGAAACTAAGCAATCTTGGCGCGTGGGGCGACATTACATCGCGTGGTTTATCAATTGCTTCAAGCATTTTCGCAAGTATGTGAAGTCTTGCTGGACGCGCTTGATTTATCGCTTTTGCGATTGTTGGCACATCAAGACCGGTCATCTTCATGTCCATCTGTAGCGCTGTGATGCCCTTTTCAGTGCCAGCAACTTTGAAATCCATATCGCCAAGGAAATCTTCAATTCCTTGAATATCGGTAAGGATCCTCACTTCTTCTCCCTCCTTAATTAGCCCCATGGCAGCTCCACTAACAGGGGCTAGAAGCGGTACTCCTGCATCCATCAAGGCAAGCGTGCTTCCACACACTGAACCCATCGAAGTGGAACCATTAGAGCTGAGGCATTCGGAAACCACCCGCAGCACATAAGGGAAGGATTCTTTACTGGGAAGCACAGGGATTAAGGCCCGTTCAGCTAAGGCACCATGACCAATCTCCCTGCGACCTGGTGATCGCATCGGTTTGGTTTCACCGGTGGAATAAGGCGGGAAGTTGTAGTGATGTAAATAGTGCTTTTCATTGATGGGGTTGAGATCATCCATCTCTTGGGCATCAGAAGGGGTTCCCAAGGTGGCTGTGGAAAGCACCTGGGTGAGCCCCCGTTGGAATAAGCCTGAACCATGCACTCTTTTCGGTAATACGCTCACAGCTGCGCTGATTTCACGCACTTGGTCGAGCTCGCGGCCATCTACCCGTTTGCCCTGTTCCAAAATTTGAGCCCGCATCATTGTTTTGGTGAGGGCTTTAAAGCTGTTGCCAAGCAGCTTGCTGCTGCTGGAAATAGCAGTTTTTACTGGATCGCTATCGCCAAGAGCTGCGATTGTTTCGGTTGCTTTTAACTTGATTGCGTCTAATTGAGTATCCCGCTCACCTTTGCTGAGGCTGAACTGGGCTAGCACCTTGCCGATTTCCTTGGAGCACTGCTTGCTCAAGTAATCAGGCACCTTTTTATCTTCTTTTGGTGCTTCTGGCATTACCTGCTCAATCCCCATTGCAGCGAGGATGTCGCGTTGATGGCGGATTAATTCCCCAACAGCTTCATAGCCGAAGTCGATTGCTTCAATCATGTCTTGCTCAGGCAACTGCCTGGCGCCCGCTTCCACCATCACCACCCCATCAGGGGTTCCAGCTACCACTAGATCAAGTTCTGATCTTTCGATTTCACGGAAACTTGGATTCAAAATGAAGTCGTCGCCAAGTAAGCCCACTCGAACCGCAGCCATTGGGCCATGGAAGGGGATCTTGGCAATCAAAGTGGCAAGTGATGCACCGGTTACAGCGAGCACATCAGGCGGGACCCTTTCATCAAGGGAAAGGCAAGTTGCAACGATTTGAAGATCGTCGCGCAACCAATTTGGGAAAAGGGGGCGAATCGGGCGATCAATCAATCTGCAGGTGAGAATTGCCCGCTCCGGGGGGCGCGCCTCACGGCGAAAGAAACTGCCAGGTATGCGACCAGCGGCATAGAGCCGCTCTTCGTAGTCGCAGGTGAGAGGAAGGAAATCAATGCCATCGCGGGCGTTCGCTCGAGTGGCAGTTACCAACACCGAGGTGTCGCCGCATTCAATGAGCACGCTGCCGCCGGCTTGAGGGGCATAACGGCCCGTGGTCAGCCTGATCTCCCGACCATCGAAGGAGATCGACCGAATTTCACCTTGCACTTGTTCTTATGTCCTGCTTGTTCGTTCTTATCTTTACATCCAGCCGGCAGGAATGCGGCAAAAAAAACCGAGGTATCCAGTGGATGCCTCGGTAAAACAATGATTTGTTATGGCTTGAATCGTTGAAAAACCAAGCTACCAGCTGGATTTCACAACACCAGGCAGCAAGCCTTTGTGAGCTCTCTCCCTTAGTTGGTTACGGCAAAGCCCAAAGTCGCGGTAGTAGCCACGAGGCTTACCTGTCGCCCAACAGCGATTGCGAACGCGGTTTGGTGCGCTGTTGCGGGGCAATTGTTGGATTTTACGGTGGATATCAAGCCGCTCCATAGGGCCTGCGGCAGCTTGGAAGGCTTCCATTAGTGCTGCTCGCTTTGTGGCGAAGCGCTCAACAATTTTTTTGCGCTTCACATCCCGCGCAATCATCGACTTTTTCGCCATATGGCTGCCTGAAAAGGATTTATTTGTTCTATCAACTTAGCCGATCAAAGGCTCGCAGCAATTGCTGGCTTAACGCCCCAGCAATTGCTGCACAAAAGCTAGTTGGCTGGTGTCTTTAACAATTAAAACAACACTGAGCCCTAGCAGTAGCAGCAAACCTGATTGGGTAAAAGCTAGTTGCAGGCGTTCCGGTAGTGGTTTACCCCGCAAACCTTCGAGAAGCAAAAACAAAAATTGCCCCCCATCAAGCATTGGTAGAGGCAAGGAATTAAGTACGGCCAAATTCACAGAGATCAGTGCTGTAAACAAAAACAAACTGCTGCCGCCTTGCTGAGCCAGTTTTGCTCCCATTTCCACAATTTTTACCGGCCCAGATATCTGGGGTGCGGTTTCACCAAAGTTTGTTGCTAAGGCCACAAAGCCAGAAATTGTGCGGCGCAGTATTTGGCTGAATTCCCTTTGCGCCTGCTGCCATATCTCAAGGGGGTTATGGGCCCTTCGATAAATTTCAGCGCCATCAGGCTGCAATTGGGCCCCAATACGGCCGCTGCCACTTTGGCTGGCTGGGGTGAGTTTCAAGTTGCTGGAAACGCCATTGCGATTCACCTCCAGCGCTAAGGGTTGATTTGGTGAATTTTTTACAGCTTCCACAAATAGCTGAACCGCGTTGGTGCCGGCACCCAATGATTTACCGCCCAATCCCACCACCAAATCTCCAGCTTCAAGGCCCGCTTGCGCAGCTGCCCCTTCGGGTTGCAATGCAACCACCAGCACACCACTGCCGGCATCAAACCCAGCTGGAATCCCTACCAAAATTCCTTGGGCGCACAGCACTGCTAAAGCGAGCAAAAGATTCGCTAACACTCCTGCTGAAATAACTAAGGCTCTTTGAACAACAGAACGATTTTTTAATAAATCGGGATCCTTGGGATCAAAACCGCTTTCGGGATCGTCGTCTGGAAAAGCTACGTAGCCACCAAAGGGAATTGCCCTTAACGCAAATTGAACGCCGCGGCTGCGGCGCTCGAGCACTACTGGGCCAAAGCCAACATTGAAACTGGTAACTCGGATACCTTGCCAAACGGCTGCAAAGAAATGCCCAGCTTCATGAACAACGATTAATAAAGCGAGGATTGCCAGCGCTGAAAGAACACCCACCTATTTCTTGCCAAGGTCCGATGTTTCATTGTGACCGCTCAGGATCAGATCTG
>VFLB01000075.1 GCA_009914645.1 Synechococcaceae bacterium Bin_79_3 | reverse complement strand
CCATGAACAGAATCCACCAACCCAACTTGTTCACGGCCCCCGCCAGTTGCAGCAGCGAACCGGAATTAGCCCTAAATCCAGAAGTTTTACAGGCCTGGCAAACCCGGGTTCTGCTTCATCAACGGCAGCAGTATCAACAGCAGAAAGAGTGCCAGCCAGGCCAATACCAATTGTTTGAACTGGAAATAGCCACAGCCCGCAGCCCAGTGCCGAACCCTTTGCTTTTGCCAGCCCAAAACCTGCATTTCTGGCGCTGGCCACAGCCGCCGCAGCGGGGAGCAGCGCTTTATTTCGTATACGACCACAGCCTCGGCGAGGCAAAAGATCTGATGCTTTATTTAGGGGAAACCGGCTGCGCCGATCGGCGCTGGAAAGGGGAACACGATTGCAAGGCCTACCTTGCTGCCTACGGGGAAGGCTTAGTGCGCTGTGGCCAGAAAGCCCAGCTGAGCATTCGTTTTTGGTGCGATGCCCCCAGCAGCAGCAGGGCTCGCCGCCAGGTGGAACAAGAGCAAATTCGCCTCTGGCAACCCCCTTTTAATAAAGAATGCCGTCAGCGCTGGCAAACCCCATTCCAGAACAGTTGAGCCCCCTCCCTCTTACGATCGCGCCATACGTTAATTGCTATCAATGGATTTTCGCTGCAGCACTAGCCCCTTTGCGGAGCTTTCCTGCGATGCACTTGGTATCGGCCTCTTTAGTGGCCACTGGCAGGATCAACTTAAAGCCGTAGCACCCGATATCGCAAAGAACGCCCTTGAACTGCTGCAACAGCGTGAATTCAAAGCAAAATCTGGGGATTTGATCTGCCTCACCCTGCCAGGGCAGAAGCCAAGTTTTCTTTTAGTGGCAGGCCTTGGTGAACCAGAAAATTTTGATGGCCGCGCCCTTAGAACAACTGCAGCGAAATTAGCAAAAGCAAGCCTTGGCAGTGGCGTTGAGGCCCTGGGGCTTTCTTTCCCGCTGGAAGGGTTTGCCCCAGAGGAAGCAACAGCGGCCCTGGTGCAAGGCGCAAGGCTCGCTTTGTTTAAAGATGATCGATTTCGCAGCGAACCTGAACCTTGCAAGAAACCAAATAGTTGTTGGCTTCTAGGAGTTAACGAGCTTCAACAAGCTGAACTAGAAAATCAACTGGCCATATGCGCTGGAGTGGAATTAGCCCGCGAACTAGTGGGTGGCCCCCCAAATCTGGTTAACGCCCTCAGCCTTGAAGCCACTGCCCGCAACCTGGCAAATGATTTCGATTTAGAACTCACTGTTCTTGATGAAGAAGGTTGCCGGCAAAAGGGGATGGGAGCTTTTTTAGCCGTTGCTCAAGGGGCCTGCGTCCCGCCGCGGTTCATCCATTTAATAATCAAGCCAGTTGGGGAGATTGAACATCGGGTGGTATTGATCGGTAAAGGGCTCAGTTTTGATTCCGGCGGCTACAACCTCAAAACCGGTGGCAGCCAAATCGAACTGATGAAATTTGATATGGGCGGTTGCGGCGCCGTGCTCGGAGCTGCCCGCAGCCTTGCGGAACTGCGGCTTGAGGGGATTGAAATCCACATAATCAGTGCCACAACAGAAAACATGGTGAGCGCTGAAGCGATTCATCCAGGGGCGATTATTACTGCCTCAAATGGCAAAACAATTGAAATCAACAACACAGATGCAGAAGGGCGTCTTACCCTCGCTGATGCTCTTGTTTATGCATCAGCTTTGAAGCCTGATGCAATTGTTGATCTAGCTACCCTCACCGGCGCTTGTGTTGTGGCTTTAGGTGATGAAATTGCTGGGTTATGGAGCGCCCACGACGAATTGGCTCAGCAATTGCTTGAGGCAGGCAGGGCAGCTGGGGAGAGCCTTTGGCGAATGCCACTGCAAAAGTCTTACAAAGACGGGTTGAAAAGTGCTTTAGCTGATCTGAAAAACACAGGCCCAAGGCCCGGTGGGGCGATCACAGCGGCGCTTTTTCTGCAGGAATTTGTTGATGCCGATATTCCATGGGCTCATCTAGATATCGCCGGACCTGTATGGAATGAAAAAGGAAAAGGGCCAGAGCCAGCTGGAGCAACAGGTTTCGGTGTTCGTCTCCTAGTGAATTGGTGCCAAGCCTTTAGTGCCACTCTGGGTAAGTAGTTGTTGCTGAAATTTATGGAAAGTAACGGACGCCGTGGTTGGTCGAAGTGGGGTTGGTACTTAAAAGCTCAATCGGGAATCTTGTTATTACCGATGGGGCTTTGCTTATTTGGAGAAGCGGTAATGAGGCGTGCGGCCTACCCCGCAAAACCTTGGTTCTGGCTTGGCACCTTGAGTTTGATCTGCGTTAATGCTGGGGTTGGCTTAATGGTGGAAAGCGGTTTATTCCGCGGCCATCCCCGCCGCTAACTGCCGCAAGCCTCGAAATTGTGGCGACTGCAACTCATGAATCTGCCAACGGGCCTTGGCCTCACAATCGGCCAACAACCGATCTAGATCGTCTGCTGCATGTTTTGGGCTGTCGTAAGGGCCCACATACCGGGTAGCCAAACCTTCACGAATAAGCAGTAAATACATGCCTACCTCCTCAACAAATCAAACCTAGCGCTGTCCCCCTGGATTTGACGGTAGGGATGACCACATAAGCCCTTTCCTAGCTTTATTCCCCCACACAGCATCGAGGCGGGCATCACGGCCACAACTCCAGCGGTAAAAGTTGTATTTAGCTTTATTTAATTCTGCGTAGTTTTGGTGGTAATTCTCAGCAGGCCAAAACCGCTTAAGCGGTTCAATCGCCACCCGCAGCACTTTTTTGCTGCCTAATTCCGCTCTAGCAGCTGCAGCACTTGCTTCTGCCCCCTTTTGTTGATTGGCATCAGCAACAAAAATCACCGGTCGATAGGAAGAACCCCGGTCGCAAAATTGCCCGCTGCCATCGGTGGGGTCTACATTGCGCCAAAAAGAGCGCAAAAGGGTTTCGTAACTCAATTTATTTGGATCAAAACGCACTTTCACACTCTCTACGTAGTTGGTGCCGCCTGCACTCACCTCTTGGTAAGTGGGATTTGGCTTATCGCCACCGGCATAACCGCTCTGCACATCCAGCACTCCAGGTAGCTTTTCTAAATCGTGTTCAAGGCACCAGAAACACCCCCCCGCAAGCACTGCTTCATTGATTGGTGCCGCCTGCACTGGGCTGCTGATAAAAAGCAGAAGAGCTCCTAAAAAGCAAGCAAATCCTTTAAGCACTTATTTTCGGGAATTAACAACTGCATCAAGTATGAGTACCGCCGCCCTTTGGGTAACACCCGGTTCGCCAAGTAATCCCCGCAATCTCCCGTAGCCAGTCAACATTTTGTTGCGGGCCTGCTCATTTCTAAGCAGCGGTAATGCCTCTGCCACCAACTTATCCACCTTGAGCTCCTCCTGCAGTAATTCAGGCACCAACCTTTCTCCTAAAACCAAATTCACTGGCGAAATGTGGTCTACCTGGAAACGCAACAAACGCCTTGCCATCAGGGCCGTAAACCGGCTTACCTTGTAAGCCACCACCTGGGGTACCCCCCGCAAGGCCAATTCAAGATTAACGGTGCCGGATTTTGTAAGGGCTAAATCAGCCGCTGCGCAAATAGTGGGCCGCAGCCGATCAGATTCATCTGGGCACAAAACTGTTGCTTTCAGGCCAAACTTATCAATTACATCGCGTAGAGGCTGCTCAAAACCGGCTTGAGCTGCGGTGGCGATCACCTTGAGCTTGGGGCATAGTTTTTGCAACCTGGCAGCTGCTTCTGCAAGGGGCGGCAATAACCAACGCAATTCCTGCTTCCTAGAGGCCGGCAAAAGCAGCAAAAGTGGTTCGTCTTCTGCAATACCAAGCTCCTGGCGAGCAGCCGCGCGGCTTGGTAATTCGCCAAGAGTATCGAGGAGCGGATGACCTACCCAATGCACCACAGCTCCCCGCTCGCTGTAGAACCGGGCCTCCTCAGGAAATATCGCAAGGATTTGATCACTAAATCCAATTAATTGGGTGGTGCCACCATCCCCCAGACGAAAAGCCCATTCTTGGGGGGCGATGTAATAGAGCACAGGAAGACTGGGTCTTTCACGTTTTACTCGGCGGCCTAGGGGAGTATTACCCCCCATGTAGTCGATTAAAACAACGCCATCAGGAGGATTTTTGCTCAGCCAACGGCGCGCCTTGCGTTGCAGTTGCAGCGTTGGCAAAACAAGCGGTAGTGCCTCCCATAAACCAATGGCACCAAGGGGAGTTGTGTTGCCAAGCAGCTCTGCCCCAGCTGTTTCCATGCGGGGTCCCCCAAGGGCGCTCACCCGCAAAGGAATATTGCGTAGTTCTGCTTCTTGATATAAGGCCTTGATTAAGAGGCTGCCCTGCAGATCACCAGACACTTCGCCGGTGCTTATTAACAGATGGATCACGGGCGCTGGGCCGGTAATGGCCCCCTTCTGCCTTGTTTGCAACTATTTTCCAAAAATGCCACCAATTTCTCGGCCGGCGCTGAAAGTTGATGCAAACGTGCTTGAGCTAAGGCTTCACTAAGGGAAAATTCACTGCGATAAATGAGTTTCCAAAGCAATTGCAATTCCTTCATCACGGCGCCGTCATTGGCATCAGCAAGGCCGCTGCGCCGCAATCCAATTAAATTCAAACCTCGCAAGCGACCTGGATGCCCCTCCACGATTGCGTAGGGGGGGATATCACGATCAATGCGGCTCATTCCACCCACCATTGCCAAGCTGCCGATATGAACAAATTGATGAATACCTAAAACTCCACCGATAACTGCTCTGTCGTCTATGTCTACGTGGCCTGCCACCGCCACGCCATTGGCGATCACAATGCGATCGCCTAATCGGCAGTTATGGCCGATATGGCTATAGGCCATCAAAAGATTGTGATGCCCCAGCACGGTGCGCTCTCCAGATGCTGTGGCCCGATTGATGGTGACGTATTCGCGGATGCGATTGCCATCACCAATCACAACCTCGGTGTCATCGCCAGCGTATTTGAGATCTTGCGGTTCAAGGCCAATGCAAGCGCCAGGAAAAATATGGTTATCGCTGCCAATGCTCACCCGGCCATCAATCACCACATGGGGGCCGATCACACTGCCAACGCCAACACTTACCTCAGGGCCAATCACGGCAAAGGGGCCAACACTCACCCCCTCAGCCAAACGGGCGGCAGGATCAACCAACGCGGTGGGATGAATTTTGTTAGCCAAGGTTGATGGGGCCATGGTTAATCCACTAGAGAAAACATCAGCTCGCCTGAACACACCAGAGCACCTTCAACGGTGACCTCGGCATGCACCTTGCCGAAGCGTTTGCGCTTCAAGCTGAGCAGTTCGCAAGTGATGAGCAACTGATCCCCCGGAACTACCGGACGGCGAAACCTTACGCCGTCGATACCTGCAAACACAAAAAGCCCTTTTGGCAGATCTGGCATCTGGGTAACAATCAAACCACCCACCTGGGCCATCGCCTCAACAATCAACACACCTGGCATCAAGGGCCGGCCTGGGAAATGGCCCTGGAACTGAGGTTCGTTAATAGTTACGTTCTTTAAAGCCACTGCCCGCTTTCCAGGCACATGCTCCAGCACACGATCAACAAGGGCGAAAGGGTAGCGGTGAGGCAACAAATTTAGAATTTGCTCACAACTGAGTGTCGAGGGGTCGGGGCTGGTCATTAAGTCTGTTTTTGGTGGAGGGCAGCAGCCAGCTGGGTATGTAAAAAGTGCGAGCCGCGAAAGGCCATCACTTGAGCCTGGGGTAAACCCACCAGGGCTAGATCACCAATCAAATCAAGAAGTTTGTGGCGAACCGGTTCATCTGTAAATCTCAGAGGCGGATTCATCCAATTCTCACCATCACAAACCAAAGCATTATCAAGGGCACCACCTTTGATTAATCCCGCCGCCAACAACTTATCCACCTGATCGCGAAAACCAAACGTACGGGCAGGGGCAATCTGAGTAACAAATGCTTCAGGGGTAAGCGCCAATGAAAACAATTGGCGGCCAATGGCAGCTTGAGGAAACTCGATGGCTGCTGTAAGTAGTAGTTCAGTGCTTGGCAAAGCCGCCACAAAACTATTACCTTGCTGCAAAGTTATCGGCTGCAGCAAAGGAGGCAAAGGCGGGCGGGGGCCTAAATCCTCCATTCCAGCTTCTACGATCGCTTCCACCCAAGGGAGGGCAGAACCATCTAGCAGTGGCACCTCCTCAGAATCCAGCCAAAGCTCTGCCTGGGTGATGCCTGTGCCGGCAAGGGCCGCAAGCAGGTGTTCAACTGTTGCAAGATTGCGATCACCAAGGCGCAAGGCGGTGCAAAGGCGCGTGTCTTGAACGAGGCTTGGATCCAGCAGCTGGGGAGGATCGTTTGGGCGATCGATCCAGCCAACTCGAAAACCAGCTGCGGCCCCAGGCTGCAATCTCAAAGTGCATTTTTCACCAGAATGTAAGCCGATACCGCGGCGCTCCACCGCAGAGCTCAAGCCGAAACAACGGCTGTAATTAGCTGGCCAAAACACTTTTAGAACTTAAAGCCCACACCAACGTTAAAACGCCAGTTGCCCGTTAGGTCTTGGCTTGCCACCTCCAAACGCAGTGGGCCCACAGGGGTTGTAACAATTACGCCAGTGCCGATCGAAAAACCTTGGCCGGTTTTGAGCAACAAACCACCTGGGTTGCCTGGCACTTGATTTTGGCTGCCAAGCGTGGAGCCAGCATCAATGAAAAATTCTCCGCTAATTATTTTAAAAATTGGAAAGCGATATTCAATCGTGGCTTCAATATAACTGCGGCCAACACCTAAATCACAATCATAGTAACCGCGAATCGAGTTACTGCCTCCCAAACAAAAGGCTTCATAGGGGGGCAAGCTGCCAGTTACATTTCCGCCGGTAAGTTGTAGAGCAATTGATTGAGAGCAATCTTCCGGTTCACCTTTCTTTGGCCGGCAGCCCTTATATAACTTGAGAAAATTAACAGGAATAAAATGGGTAGCAGAAACTCTTTGTCGGTTAAAAGTGGGAGAGTTTTCGCCAACGCTTAAATACTGTTCACTACTGGCATTAAAAAAGGTACCCGATCGAGGATTTTTATTATCATTTAAGGTGTTATAAGAAAGAGCAAATCGGCCACCTACTAATTGGTTTTTACTGGAGCAATTATAGGCCAGGCAAATGATTTCGTCAGTATCGGCAAATGCATCACGATTATTAGTGAATGGCGCTGCCCCATATTTACGCTGAGTGCTAAAGCCATTCATGGCTGTTACCTCCTGGCCGCTTAAGCCAAAAACCATCGTCCAGATATTGCGCTTATAGGGGTCTCCGCCCCGCAAAGGACGTACGTATTGAATATTTGCTCCCGTGCGTTGCACCCGCACTAAATCACCTTCTGCTTCATAAAGATTATATCCAGTAAGCCCTGCAAAGCCAGCAGCGGCAGTGCTATCAAACCCGATAT
>VFLB01000001.1 GCA_009914645.1 Synechococcaceae bacterium Bin_79_3 | reverse complement strand
TGGGGGGCAGAGCAGCGGAAATGGTGGTTTTTGGTGCTGCTGAGGTAACTCAAGGCGCCAGTGGTGATTTGCAAATGGTGAGCCAGATCGCCAGGGAAATGGTTACTCGTTACGGCTTCTCAGCATTGGGGCCTGTAGCTCTTGAACAGCAAGGTAATGAGGTGTTCCTGGGGCGCGACTGGACCCGCCCAGAGCATGGCTATTCCAATAACACCGCAAAACAAATAGATGCAATGGTGCAACAAATTGCTAGGGACTCTTTAAATCAAGCGATCGAATTACTCACACCAAGGCGAAACTTAATGGATGCTTTGGTGGAGGCACTTATCGAATTAGAAACCCTTGATGAAGTGAGCTTCAATAAAATCGTGCATGAACACGAAGGCGAATTCAGCCCCCAGCTACCGCAGGAACAATGCTCACCTCATCACCAGCGTTAAGAGGCGTGTTTTGATTTTCAAGAAAACGTATGTCTTCGCTGTTTACATAAAAATTAAGAAACCGACGCAATTTACCCTGCTCATCACATAAACGATTACCCAAACCAGGAAAAGCAACATCTAGAGCTTCAATCAATTCTTGAACAGAGCCCGCTTCAAGCTGCACCGATGCTTTATCCGCGGTGAATTTTTGCAATGGCGTGGGGATTAGAACTTGAACAGACATTGAATAAAAAGCAGGATGAATAGTGGAATTGCTAAATATTAAGCAACGGTTTCCCAGGTGGCTCGCTGAAGCGACTGGGCCCGCTCCCAAGCGGCATTAAAGCTTGCCAATTGGGGTTCGATCGTGTGGGCTTCACCCACAGCAGAACTAATGGCCTCAGTGGTTTTCAAACCATTGCCGGTGATATAAACAACTGTGGTTTCGCTGGGATCAATTTTTCCTTGTTCCACCAATTTCTTTAAAACTGCAACGGTGGTGCCCCCTGCGGTTTCGGTAAATACCCCCTCAGTTTCAGCAAGCAGCTGAATACCAGCGATTATCTCGTCGTCGTTTACAGCTGCGATTGAACCTCCAGTGCGCCTAGCAAGATCAATTGCATAGGGACCATCGGCCGGATTACCGATGGCGATTGATTTTGCGATCGTATTGGGCTTAACCGGAGTGATGAAATCTCTACCTTCTGCAAAAGCTTGGGCAATGGGGGAGCAACCCTCAGCTTGAGCGCCACTAAAGCGCACCTTCTTTTCATCAACTAAACCCACCTTGATGAACTCATCAAAACCTTTACTAATTTTGGTGAATAAAGAGCCGGAGGCCAAGGGGGCAACGATGTGGTCTGGCAATTGCCAACCCAGTTGCTCGATAACTTCATATCCAAGGGTTTTGGAACCTTCGGAGTAATAAGGACGCAAATTGATATTAACAAAACCCCATCCATAAGTATTAGCCACTTCGCAGCAAAGTCTATTTACTTGGTCGTAATTACCTTTAACCGCCATCAAGGTGGGGTTGTAGATCAAGGTACCTAGAATTTTACCGGCCTCAAGATCTGCTGGTATAAAAACACAGCAATCCATGCCGGCGTGGGCGGCGATTGCCGCAGTGGAATTGGCAAGGTTGCCGGTAGAAGCGCAACTAACCGTAGAAAAACCCAGCTCTCGAGCGCGGGTGAGAGCAACACTCACCACACGATCTTTAAACGAGAGAGTGGGCATATTCACCCCATCATTTTTGATATAGAGGTTTTTTAAACCAAGCCGGCGCGCAAGGCGATTCGCCTTAAGCAGTGGAGTAAAACCGGTACCCACATCGATGGGATCGCCCTCAACGGGCAAAAAATCGCGATAACGCCATATCGAGATGGGCCCTGCTTCGATAGAAGCGCGGGTGGTGCGGGCCCGAATTGCGTCGTAGTCGTAAACAACTTCTAAGGGGCCAAAGCACACGTCTTCGCAGACATGGCGGGCTCCAGCCCCGTATTCATGGCCGCATTCCTTGCAACGCAAGCCTTTGAACGTAACCGAGGCGAGAGTAGACGTCACGGCTGAAAAATGTATTGGCTAAAGCTAGCAGCGCCAATC
>VFLB01000012.1 GCA_009914645.1 Synechococcaceae bacterium Bin_79_3 | reverse complement strand
TAATTACCCACTACCAAAGATTGCTAGATGCCATCACACCTGATTATGTGCATGTGATGGCCCACGGTCGTATTTTGCGCACCGCTGGCCCTGAGCTTGCTTCAGAGCTAGAGCGCAGGGGGTACGACTGGATCGATCAGGAAGCAGGTATTAATTCGCGGGCTGAAGCAATCGAGGAGGCGGAGCATGAATTGGCTTGAGGCCTTGGTTAAGACCCATGGCAATCGGTCTCAATATTCAGCTGATTATTTGCTTAAACAGGGTTTGCCCCATCGCCGCCTAGAGCCTTGGCGCTTTACAGATTTAACAGCCCTAACTAATCTTGAGCCCTTACTACTTAAAAAAAGTGGACCTGTAGTTAATGCGCAGTCTCCACTCTTTGCTCCAGATGTGGTGCGCTTAACCCTTAATGGAGATGGTGGTAATTTCGTGCTTGCGCAGCACTCAGCTGCTGCGCCTGCCGGCTTGCTGCTTGATCCAGAAAATCCAGCAGAAAGCGAGGCCGTTGATAGTGCTTGGGTATTTCAGCTGCAGAATTCAATCGTGGGTCCTAGTTTTAATTTGGTACTAGGAGCAGCTGAATCTCTGCGGCTTGAGCTTTGTTTAAACCCAACTAATTCGGCAGCGCTTGTAAATGCAAAGATGCAAATTTCCCTTGCAGAGGGTGCATCTCTTGAATTATTTGTGAATATTAAAAGCAGCATTAATAGTTTGGTGTTGTTAACTTTGCAAGCTACCCTTGGCCAAGGCTCGAGTTTGTTGGAGGCTCAAAACCTAATTGGTGCTGAGGGAGCGGTTTTGTTAACTGGCGCTGAGGTGAATCAGGCAGCCACAAGTCGCTATGAACGCACGGCATTAGTGCATGGATGGGCATTGGCTCGCCAAGAGCCAAGGGTTGTGCAAAAAGAGGGTGAGGCTCATACTTTTTTAAGGGATTTGGCAATTGCAGCAGAGAATAATATTTGCGATCTTCATAGCGCGGTTAGATTTGATGGGCCAAACGGACGATTTGAACAACTTCAAAAGGCATTGGTAGATGATGCTGGCCGCAGTATCTTCAATGGAGCAGTGCAGGTTCCTAAACTTGCCCAAGGAACTGATGCATCACAGCTGAGTCGCCATCTATTACTTAGTGATCGCGCCAGGGTGGATTCAAAGCCAGAGCTTGCAATTGTTGCTGACGATGTTCGTTGCAGCCACGGCGCCACCATTAGTAGCTTGGCTACAGATGAGCTTTTTTACATGCAAAGTCGTGGTATCTCAAGGCAGCAGGCGGTTTCCTTGTTGAAGTTGGGCTTTTGCCAGCAGATTGTTAATTTTTTACCACCACTTGCCGTTTCGTGCTGCTCCCTTGAGGCTGTATTAAAGCCATGAAAAGTGAAAAAATAACCATTACTAATCTTTCAATGCAATGCCGCGGCGATTTCCCAATCTTTGATCAATTAATTAATGGCCAACCTCTAATCTATTTGGATCATGCTGCTACAAGCCAGAAGCCTCAGCAGGTTATAAACGCATTAAGTGATTATTACAGCTGCGATAATGCCAATGTTCATCGCGGTGCCCATAGCTTAAGTGCAAGAGCTACTGATGCTTTTGAAGCGGCTAGATCAACTACAGCTAATTTTATTGGTGCCAATGATTCAGCAGAGATTGTATTTACTCGCAATGCCACCGAAGCAATTAATTTAGTTGCTTTTACTTGGGCTGCTGCTCAATTGCAGCCAGGCGATGAAATTCTCACAACGGTAATGGAGCATCATAGTAATCTCGTTCCATGGCAATTGGTTGCGGCGCGCACCGGCGCTGTGTTGCGGCATGTTGGTTTTACGGCTGCTGGTGAACTTGACCTTGATGATTTTCGCGCTCAATTAAATACTCGCACTAAAATTGTTGCAATTGTGCAACTAAGTAATAGTCTTGGCTGTTTAAATCCGATTGC
>VFLB01000166.1 GCA_009914645.1 Synechococcaceae bacterium Bin_79_3 | reverse complement strand
TTGCGCTGCAACTTTCAAGCTGGAATTGCCAGGCGCCTCTGCTGAGCTGTTCAAAAGGGTTGGACCCCCTAACTGGCTCTACTGCAAGCCAGATTTGGCAAAAGTATTGCCCGCAGCGGCCGTTGTTTGTGTTGAGTGGACCAAACTTGGCAAAGGAGTTGGCCAACGGCTTACCAGCCGCCAGTGTACTGGCAGGCACTGATGAACTTTTGTTGGCAAAGCTTCAGAAGGGGTTAAGTAGCGACTGCCTCAGGCTTTATAGAAACAATGATCCCGTGGGAACAGAGGTGGCGGGGGCATTGAAAAATGTTATCGCGATTGCCGCTGGAGTTTGCGATGGCCTTTGCCTCGGAGCAAATGCCAGAGCATCTCTACTCACGCGTGGTTTGGCGGAGATGGGTCTAGTGATTCAAGCTCTCGGCGGTAAGGCGGAAACTCTTTATGGCCTCGCTGGTCTTGGTGATCTCTTGGCTACTGCAACCAGTGCGCTGAGTCGTAATTATCGATTTGGCAGTGCATTAGCAGAGGGTTTATCAACCAGTGCTGCCCTTGAGCGCATTGGGGCCATTGTTGAAGGTGTGCCCACCTGCGAGGCGGTATTAGCCCTTGCCGCTAAAAAACATTTGAGTTTGCCAATTGCAACCGAAGTGCATCAACTTGTAGAGGGTCGTTGCGATCCCCGAAGGGCGCTTCAAAAGTTAATGGAAAGGGAATTACGCCACGAATGATCAGCAGCACACACCAAGGCATAGCAATTTGCGCCATAGATGCATTTAGTGAAGTCCCACTAGGAGGCAACGGGGCCACGGTTGTATTACTTGACAAACCAGCATGCACAAACTGGATGCAGGCTCTTGCTACAGAATTAGCACAATCAGAAACTGCCTTTTTATGGCATAACAAACAACAATGGTGCCTTCGCTGGTTTACCCCTAGCTGCGAGGTACCTCTATGCGGCCATGCCAGCCTTGCCGCGGGCCTTGCCTTGTATCAATGGGGAAAAATTAATTTAGGTGAAGAATATTTCTTTTCAACCAGCAGTGGAAATCTCAGAATCGAAGTACATTCAGAAAACCTTGCCAGCTTAGATCTACCAACCACAGGGCTAACGTTTCGAAGTCAAGAGCCTTGGATGGCAGAGCTGCTAGGTACAAGTCTTCTTAATCAATGGAGCTCCCAGCTTGCCTATGGGGTTTTGCTTGTGTCAGCAAACTTTCCCCTAGGCAACCTTGATCCTCAAAATCCCGTTTGGCGCAATGGCCCAGAAAAAGCTTGGTTGGTTATGCAAGCAGCAGAGGCACCTCAGCACTATCAACTGCGGTTTTTTGCCCCCGGTTTGGGTATCAGCGAAGATCCAGTTACAGGTTCAGCCCACGCCTTAGTAGCGCCTTGGTGGTGCGAGCAGCTAAATCTTTCTCAAGTGAGCGGCTGGCAGCCCTCCCAACGGCCAGGAGGGATGCTTTGCATTCCGCAGAAAAACCGTCAAATTAGAATTAAGGGCAGCGGCACACTGCTTTGGAAAGGGGAGCTGCCCTGGATTTCAACTAACAGTGATGGGGAGGCATGGAAATAGCAGAACGCGTAAAGCTATTTCTAAAGCTGCATAGTGGCAGCTTATTTTTGTGCTCCGCGCCCCTGTTATTTGCGGTTGTGGTTGTGGCAATTGTTTCACCAATACTAAAGCCACAGCAATCACAACTTGATCCAGCAATGCTAGAGGCCTTACTAGAGGATCCAAAAAAAATAGAAACTAATCCGGTGCAATATAATAAAATTATATCAAAGCAAACCAAAGGATATTTAGATACCCAGCGCACTGATTTAAAGGTTCCTAATGCTGATCAACCAGCTCCTTCGCTGGAGATAAGGGTGATGCTTCAGGAAACAAAAAGCACTTCAAATGTTGGTGCAAATGGTCCTTGGCAATTACAATTGCGCAATGGCAGCACCTGGAGAACTGCCCAAGGAATGCTACCCCTAAGTTGCACTGGAGGCCTATTGCAGATCGGCGGTGATAAAGGGCCTAATGAACTATGGCTGAGGCCTAATAAAGGAGGAATAGTTGCACTTGATGCTAATAGT
>VFLB01000088.1 GCA_009914645.1 Synechococcaceae bacterium Bin_79_3 | reverse complement strand
GGTAATTTGTTCGCCGCAATGCACAGCTCCTTGATCACCAGCTGCTGATCTGCTCCAGGTTTAATGCGCACTAATGCCACAAGCTGCTCACCCCATTCGGGATCTGGAAGGCCAACTAGTAACAGTGCTGCCACTCCTTTGCTGTGGCATAAAGCCGCTTCTACTTGCTCTGGAAATACCGTGGCACCGCCACTATTAACAGCCCAATCGAGGCGGCCTGTTATCTCAAGGCCAGTGATAGTTAATTGGCCTGCATCTCCACTGCACCACCAACCATCGCTGTTTGTAAATTGCTGCAATTTTGCACCATTAATCCAACCACTGCTCAATCTTTTACTGCGCACCTCGATTGCATTAGAGCTGGGATTAATTTTTAATTCCACATCCGATAGAGCCCTGCCGCAGTTGTTTATCCCGCTTAAAAAATCCTCTGGAGTTAATGCACTAACCATGCCTGCAGTTTCGGTGGCGCCATAACAAGGGGCAAGTTGTAATTTAAGGCTGCGCGCTTGATTTGCTGCCGCTTCGTTAAGCCTTGCCCCCCCCAGCCAGATGAGGCGGAATTGTTGCAACCAGCAGCATCCAGCAGGATCTGCCATCAAACGTATGAGCTGGGTGGGCACCATTGAAATAACTAAGTTGCGGGTTTTATAGCTTTTCTGATCTTTCAGTAGTTCTAATAATGCACTAGGTGTTTTTAGTTGCTCCGTTGGGATATCAAGCACAGGCACCTTCCAAAGCTGTGCCCTTACCTCTGGCATTAGGCCGCCCATGTGATGTTTTGGTAGCGGATTAACTACAACTACCTGATCAAGTTCAATCCCAATACTTTCTAGCCAGGCTCCACTGCTAACAGCAGCAGCTTCTAAGTTGCTCCAAGGTTGTAAACACCATCGCCTATGGCCGCCGCTGCCGCCGCTGCCAATCACCACCCCCTCAATATCTGGTAACTGCTTACAATTGTTAAGTATTTGTTCTGCTGCTTTGCGCTCTTGGCTAGATGTAATTAATCGCCAATTACCAATCATTTACACCTCTTTAAACTAAACATAGCTTGATGAACTTTAGGTTTCCGTCGCTGCCGCCCAAACCTTTTCAGGATTAGAACTCGCCAATGCGCCTTCTGGCCCCCAGCCAGGGGCAAGCCCTGGGGCGCAAGGAGTGGGTCCCTTGATTTGCAATGCCGCGAGGTGTGCCAAAAACCTATTGCTTATGCCAGTGCCAAAGGCAGTGCTGATCATTATTTTGGCGGTTCCAGTTGTGAGCGCCTGCAGGAGTGGGCGTGGATCCCCTTCTAGAGCTGGTTTATGCACTAGCCAGCTGCACCAGCCGGGGGGGATTCCGGCGGGATCGCGTAAGGATTCATCTAGGGCGATTGGTAACAACCGGGCCAAGCGCAGCAGGCCTTCATGCTCGCCCGGAGGCAACGGTTGCTCTAGCCATTCCAAACGTGGTTCATGGCATAGATATTCCACCCAGCGATCGGCGCTGTTTTGATCCCAGCCAGCATTGGCATCCAGCCTTAGGCGGCCTGTAGTTGGCAGCAGCTCTAGCAATTCTTTCAACAGTTGCCTCTCTGTTGCTTCTGCATGCGTCGCCACTTTCCATTTCACTGTGATCGGCGTGGAAGCTGCATTTAAGGCATTTTCTAAAGCTGGGATTGCTGCTGCTCCAGCAGGTAGCAACCAGGCGGAAGGGGGTGCCTCCAGCCATCTTTCAAAGAGCCCCTGCAGTTCGGCAAGCGCTAAACCCAAACCAAAACCAAGCGCTCCAGGCAGCAAAGGCAGCTGCATCTCCAATTGCTCTAATTCGAGTTGAGGGCCCAAGCGCCTAATAGCTGTGGCGCAGTTGGGCCATTGAAGAACCGGCGGTAACACTTCACCCCAGCCAATAACTCCAGCCTGGTTAGTTAATTTCAGCAACCAACCGCGTCGCTCAATTGCTGTGCCATGGGCGTTTCTTAGGGGCTGGGCTAAACAGCAAAGCAAAGGCCGCCATTCCAGTATTAAGGAATTTGAACTGCTCAATGGCCTAGTAATAAGGGCCCTAGGGCTAATCCCAGCGCTAAACCCAAACCATTTAGTGCCTGAAAGCGCAGGGCTAAAAATTTGCAGCCGATGATC
>VFLB01000204.1 GCA_009914645.1 Synechococcaceae bacterium Bin_79_3 | reverse complement strand
TATATTTTTATCCAAAGGATTTCACCAGTGGTTGCACCCTTGAAGCGAGGGGATTCCAGAAAGATCTAGTGAGTTTTCGTAAAAAGGGAGCGGAAATAATCGGGATCAGCGCTGATGATCCCGACCAACACGCCTCCTTCTGCGGCAGCGAGGGGCTCACATACACATTGCTATCAGACCCAGATGGCAGTGTTAGCCGCGCCTATGGCTCTTGGTTGGCGCCGTTTTCGCAAAGGCACACATTTTTAATTGATCCCAATGGAATAATTAAAGCCCGTTGGACAGCGGTACAACCATCAGTCCATAGCCAAGAAGTGTTGATAGAGCTTGAAAAACTACAAGCCTAGGAATTGTTTTTGGCAACAAAAGTTGCTGCTAGTAAGCCACCGATAAAACCACTGAAATGACCAATCCAGCTCACCCCCGGTGCTGAAAAAATTGGTAACAAACTCGGCAAAATACCGCCGTAGCAAATCAATGCAAATACTGATAAAGCGAGTGATAAAGGTTTTTTTTCCAGCCAACCAATCACTAAAAGATATCCCAACAAACCGTAAACAACACCAGAGAGCCCATGGCTTCCATTTGGCCAAAACAGCCACACGGGAATCGCGCAGCCATAAACCCCAAGCCACACAGCTAAATAATCGCGACGACCGCGCAAAAGAACCAACCATGAAAGGGGCAGAAAAGTAAGCGAGTTTGCTAAAAGATGGGCAAAGCCGCTGTGGCTAAATGGAGCAGTAAGCACACCATAAAATGAACCACCGGGGATCATTGCAAGATTCCATTGCCCGCGAAAAATAAACTGATCTATGAGCTCCTGCATCCAGGCGATCAGCAGGATTAGGAGCGGCAAGAGCATTTTCAAATGCGCAACTGCTCCAATTGACCATTGCTGTGCAGTTCAGCTAGAGCGCTGTAACCACCAATTGCTACTTCATCTATAAAGATCTGAGGAACTGAACTATCTGCTAATGGGGTGATTTCTGTAAATGGAATCCCAAGGGTGCGCAACATTCGCAGCGCGCGGCGAGAAAAGGGGCATTCAGGCAATCCGGCGATCGTTACCCGTGTTTGAGCGAGAGGGCTCCTAGCTACTTGTGGCTGAAGTGAAGGGGATATGTTCAACAATCCAATCAACAAATCAGCCCCCCGCAACACAGTGGTGCCATGTTCTAGGTGGCCACCCCATACAGCACATTCATCATCAGAAAAGCTCAGATGCAAATGCACCCCACTTGCAGCAATCGTGCCTTGAAGGCTAATAATCTCTAATTCACCAGCCAAAACCATTGCTGAATTGCGTCCCGGGCAAGCAAAAGATGCCTGGGAGAGATTTCCTACAACACTCAGCACAAATCCACTCAAATTGCGCTCTCGGGCAAACTGCTCAAGGCTGCTGCGCACATCACTGCCGGCATCTAGATGAAGTGGCTCGGCTTGCATAACAGAACTTTTGAAAATGGACTACCCAGAGAACAGGTTAAGCCCGCCCTTTGCCGGTCTAAAGCTGGCGGTGGTGGGGCATGTGGAATGGATGAGTTTTTTGGCGGTAAAGAACCTCCCTAAAGCTGGGAGCATCTGCCATGCGAACGATTTTAGGGAAGAAGCAGCCGGCGGCGGCGCTGTAGCAGCGGTTCAACTAGCAAGGCTAACTAAACAAAAGGTAATTTTTTTTACTGCCTTGGGGCGCGATGAGGTGGGCGAAAAGGCCGCTTCGCGCTTGGAGGAGCTGGGTCTTGATTTACATGTGGCCTGGAGGGATGCCCCCACCCGCAAAGGGATCAGTTTTGTTGATAGCGCAGCGGAACGCACAATTACTGTGATTGGTGAACGGCTGGCACCACTAGCAAGTGATCCGTTGCCTTGGAACGTTATTGGTGAATGTGATGGAGTTTTTGTAACGGCAACTGATGCTGCCGGCTTGAAACTATGCCGACGTAGCCCCCTGCTAACAGCTACACCAAGGTTGCGGTTACCAGTGCTTGAAGAAAGCGGAATTTGTTGCGACGCCTTAATCGGAAGTGCCCTTGATGAGGCTGAGCAGGTGCCGGCTGGATCCCTCAGCCAGATACCACGATTGCGAATTGCCACCGAAGGAGCAGCAGGGGGCTGGTATGAGCCAGGGGGACGCTACAAAGCAAAAGAACTTACCAAAAGTTTGGTTGATAGTTACGGCTGCGGGGATAGTTTTGCAGCCGGGGTAACAGCAGCTTTAGCAGCAGGTTTTAATACTTTGGACGCAATCAATTTAGGGGCCCGCTGCGGGGCAGAATGCGCTTCTATCTTCGGCCCCTTTAGTTAAGTGGGAGAGATCAGCGACGTCCGTTAACTATCACCGAGCTGCCAGATGTGCCAGCGGCGCCGGGAAGTGCAGGCACCACTGAGGTTTGACCATCCCACTTATCTAGAAATAATTTGTATAACACTTGATCATCAAGGCTTGAATTTAGCGTTTGGTAGCGCTTTGCTTCCTGCTCAGCAATTAAGACTTCAGTTTGAGCACGAAGTAATTGTTGTTCAGCAATTTGTTTCTGTTCAATTGCTGCTCTATATTCCTCGGCTATTTGCAATCCAGTAAGATCAAGCCCCTGCACAGTTACATAATCAAATTTACGTAGCTCTTCTGCAACTTTTTCCTGAACTAATTCAGATATTGAGTTCCATTCTGTAGCAATAGTTACAAGTTCATATTGGGAAAAAACAGACTTAAGGGCTTTCAACAAAGAAGGTTGTATTACACGGGGATAAATCTGTTGATCATCGGTGGCAATCGTTTCATATATACGACCTGCCTCGCTCGGTTTCATCGCGTATTTAACCGTTGCCGTGGCTTGAATTACCTGAAGATCTTTAGTGAGGGTAGAAAATTGCTCAGGTCGCACCTGGGTGCGCACATCAAATAAAGAAGTGTTTTGTACTAAAGGAGCCTTGATGTTGGCGCCGGGATTACGGGGAATGCCGGTTACTTTGCCAAGTGTAGTTACAACCGCAACATTGCCTGCGGGAACAATAAAAACTGTTTGGCTCAGTAAAATCGCCAATGCCGCCACCACGGCAAGAATAAAGGTGAGAATTCCACCTGGCCCGTCTGAACCACCGGCAGAACGAAGTGGCGATTGCATTGGCAGTTTCTTAGAGAGTATTTATCCTAGGCAGGTAGATCAAAGCGATCGAGATTCATAACCTTTATCCAAGCGGAGCAAAAATCCAACACAAACCTGTGGGCGCCATCGCTTTGGGCGTAGATCTCTGCAATGGCACGCAATTGGGAATTTGAACCGAATAGCAAATCCACCCGGCTGGCGCTGAAACGTTTAATGCCACTCTTGCGATCTCTACCTTCGTAACTACCAGCGTGCTCTTGGCTGGGCGCCCAAACAATTTGCATATCAAGCAAATTCACAAAGAAATCATTGCTGAGGCTTCCCACCCGATCGGTGAAAACTCCATGGCCTGAGCTGTTGCTCACTCCAAGCACCCTTAACCCAGCCACCAAAACCGTCATTTCAGGGGCTGATAAACCAAGAAGTTGGGCGCGATCTACTAAAAGATGTTCTGCCATTTTTCCTGTAGTTATTTTTTCGTAATTGCGAAAACCATCAGCCTGGGGCTCAAGAGCTGCAAATGAAACCACATCTGTTTCAGCCTGAGATGCATCGTTGCGGCCAGGGCTAAAGGGCACAGTTAATGGAAAACCAGCGGCAGCTGCCGCCAGCTCCACCCCAACGCCACCAGCCAAAACAATTAGATCTGCTAGCGATAGCAAACCAGCATTGCTGCTATTGGTATTGAAAGCTGATTGGATCTCAGATAAGCGAACCAAAACAGCTTCAAGTTTTTGCGGTTGGTTAACAGCCCAGTTGCATTGCGGCTCAAGGCGTAGCCGTGCTCCATTTGCACCGCCACGTTTATCGGAACCACGAAAAGTAGAAGCTGATGCCCATGCAGTTTCTACAAGTTCAGATACCGTAAAACAAGAATTGCGTATTAATTGCTTTACTTTATCAATTGCGCTGGAATCAAGTAGAGGCAAATCCGCAGGGGGAATTGGATCTTGCCAAATTAAAATTTCAGCTGGCGCTTCAGGGCCAAGGTAATTAGATCGCGGACCAAGATCTCTGTGGGTGAGCTTGAACCAAGCCTGCGCAAATGCATCAGCAAATGCATCAGGGTTTTGATGATAAAAGCGAGATATTGGTTCATAAAATGGAGAAAAGCGCAAAGAGAGATCAGCGGTTGTCATTATTGGTGCATGCTTCAATCCAGGTACATGGGCATCTGGAATTAGATGTTCTTCTTTTACATCTTTTGCTCGCCACTGCCAGGCATCAGCAGGACTTTTAACTAGTTCCCATTCATAACCAAACAACATATCGAAATAACCCATATCCCAACGGGTGGGATTCGGTTTCCAAGCACCTTCAATGCCACTCGTGTTTGTATCTGCTCCCCTGCCGCTACCAAGCTCGTTTCTCCAGCCAAGCCCCATCTCCTCCAGTGGCGCACCTTCTGGAGGTGGACCGACTAATTCCTTATTTCCCGCTCCATGACATTTGCCAAAAGTGTGGCCACCTGCAACAAGTGCAACGGTTTCAGCGTCATTCATAGCCATGCGGGCGAAGGTTTCTCGCACATCGATGCCAGATGCCCCAGGGTTTGGATTACCGTTTGGACCTTCGGGGTTTACGTAAATAAGCCCCATTTGCACTGCTGCAAGCGGAGCGTCCAACTCTCTATTGCCGGTGTAGCGCTCATCACCAAGCCAAACGGTTTCATTACCCCAATTGATATCTAATTCTGGTTCCCAGATATCAACGCGACCTGCAGCGAAGCCAAAAGTTTTGAAAC
>VFLB01000335.1 GCA_009914645.1 Synechococcaceae bacterium Bin_79_3 | reverse complement strand
TTTAAGTGAGGGATTAAACCCAGAGCGTTATCAATTGCGTTGTTTTTATATCGATCAGCAAGGGCGCTGGTGGGGAGAATCTGTGGCGAAGGCGGTTCTTGCAAGCAAGCAGCCTGCAGACGCAACGGAGTTGGCTGGCGTTAACAAGCGAGGGGGTTTTCAAGGTTTTCCTGAGGGAGCTTTAGAGGTGGATTGCTGGTTTCCCGTGCTTCACGGCCCCAATGGTGAAGATGGCACGATTCAGGGATTATTTAGCTTGATGCAAGTGCCTTTTGTGGGCTCTGGCGTGCTGGGTTCCGCCGTTGGTATGGACAAATTGGCAATGAAAGCAGCTTTTGCGGCGGCGGGGCTGCCGCAAGGGCCTTATCAAGCAGTTGCTGCAGCGGAATTAGCGCAAAAAGAGCAGCTGCTAAACCGGCTTGAACAAGCCCTTGGCTATCCCTGTTTTATTAAACCTGCAAACCTTGGTTCTTCGGTGGGGATCAGTAAGGCCAGCAACCGCGAGGAGTTGTGGGCTGGATTAGAGCTTGCCGCCAGCTTCGATCAGCGAATTGTGGTGGAACAGGGGCTCAAGGTGAGGGAATTGGAATGTGCCGTGTTGGGCCGTGAGCAGCTGCAAGCTTCTGTGGTGGGGGAAATTTGTTTTGACGCCGATTGGTACGACTACGAAACAAAATATTCCGAAGGCCATAGCCAACCGATAATTCCAGCTCAAGTTCCAGAGCAAGTGGCGGCCCAAGCTCAAAAATTGGCAATTTCAGCGCTCCTGGCAGTGGGAGCCAGTGGCCTCAGCCGCGTTGATCTCTTTTACGAAGAAACAACAGAACGACTTTTAATAAATGAAATCAATACGTTGCCGGGTTTTACGCATTTGAGCATGTATCCCATGCTTTGGTTTGCAAGTGGGATCCCCCTGCCCGACCTAGTGCATAAATTGTTGGAGCTAGCTAGATGAATCAAGGATTGCTTTGGCTGCCACTCCTAGTTGCTTTTGTGGTTCTTGCCGCCCTTGGCTGGCTAGAGCGGCGGCGCCAAAGACTTTTCATGGAATGGGCTGCAGGGGCTGAATTATCCAAATTGGATGGCGGCGGAGCCGCCCGACTCAAAGATGGCTGCTTGGAATGGAGCAGTTTTGAAGCGGGCACTTTTAAAGCCCAAGGATCTCTACCAGTGTCGAAATTGGAATTGGTGGAATTGCTCTCCTTAGGATCCGGTGATGCTCCTTTAACTGATGAAAGCCATGGCGCCTGCCGCCTCAGGTTGATAGGTAATGGCCGGGAATACGACTTACCTTTTTCTGACGCCGAAAGGGCCCGCAGGTGGATTGGCGAATTGATGAGTCGGTCTCGCTGCGAGCTCTGAAGTGGTGGTGGAAAAAAGCAATCAAAACCCCTCTGAAGGGGTGCAAAGGCGCAAAGAATTAAGGCGTAATAAACGCCTTAATATCTTGGCCCAGCTATGGCGACTACTTGCTTTAGTTGCGATCAGCGGCGGCCTCAGTTGGCTCGTTATCAAACAAGCCTGGATCTTGCGCAGCCCCAATCAGGTAACGGTGCAAGGGGCCCCAGATCTGAACCGCGAGCAGGTGTTGCGGGCAACCGGCATCACTTTCCCGCTCCCCCTTTTACAACTTGATCCAGCCCTTATCAAGCAACGAATCAGCGCGGCGTTACCGGTGGATCAAGTGCTGATGCAGCGGCAAATGCTTCCGCCCCGCCTTGTGATCACCTTGAGTGAACGGGCTGCCGTTGCAAAGGCACAACGCAATGGCATTGGCGGCCCAGAACAGGGTTTTATCGATCGCACCGGTAGATGGATTAGCCCGCGGCAACAAGCTGGGGCAATGGGAGCTGCTTCGCCAAATCTCAAGGTGGTGGGCTGGCAAAGCCGTTATCAACCCAGCTTGGAGCTGCTGATTGGGGTATTACCTAAAGAGGCCGATGTGCGGGAACTTAGGTTTGAGGCAAATGGTGATCTTTGGGTAGTGAGCAGCAAGCTGGGATTGGTGCGCTTTGGCCCGCTCGACGAAAGGCTTGGCCGGCGCGTGCAGGTGCTCAGCCATCTATCCAAAGAGTTAAATCGCGCTCCGGGAGCTCTTGGGGCTAAGGCATTGGATTTAAGCGATCCTGAGCATCCCGAGCTGGTTATGGCGACCCCTCTTAAACGTGATCCGAATTAAGATCGAACTTGATTTAACTGGGAAGCCACACAAGAAACAGCAAAAGATGTATTGGTTGAAACCAAGATGTGTTGATATCAAGGCCTGAACCG
>VFLB01000238.1 GCA_009914645.1 Synechococcaceae bacterium Bin_79_3 | reverse complement strand
TGGCGTTTGAACCAGCGGCCACGTTGCGCAAACCGGCTTTCACCATGGCGTGAGCCAACACCGTTGCGGTGGTTGTGCCATCGCCTGCGGCATCATTAGTTTTGGAAGCGGCCTGACGGATCAGAGCTACGCCGGTGTTCTCAATGTGATCTTCGAGTTCGATCTCTTTGGCGATCGTTACGCCGTCATTGATGATTTGAGGGGCGCCGAACTTTTTCTCCAGCACCACATTGCGGCCTTTAGGGCCGAGGGTTACAGCAACAGCCTCAGCGAGGATGTCGATACCGCGTTCGAGGGCACGACGTGCTTGCTCGTTGTAAATAATGCGCTTTGCCATGGGTTCAGTAGTTACGGGTGGGGAACAAAGGGATGAAACTAAGTTTTGTCCTTAAGACACAACTGCAAGGATGTCCTTTTCGCTGAGCAACACAAATTCGTCACCGCCGAGCTTGATGTCGGTACCGGCGTACTTCGAATAGAGCACCTTGTCGCCGATGCTCACTTCAGGGGTTTGGCGGGTGCCGTCGTCGTTGTGCTTACCAGGACCTACCTGCACTACTTCGCCAACTTGAGGCTTTTCTTGAGCGGTGTCTGGCAACAGGATTCCACCTGCTGTTTTCTCATCTGAAGCGGAAACTTTGATAAAAATGCGGTCACCGAGGGGTTTAACGGTGGAAACGCTGAGGGATACGGCAGCCATGACGTCTGGTTTTTGCTCTCAGGGCGTGGGGTTTGAGCGATTCGTAGCGCAGTTAGCACTCTCATCGCTTGAGTGCCAACTTAGCTGTGAAACCGCCCGAGTCGCAATTGCGATCATGGGACGGATCTCCGAACCACTTCAATAGTTAGCCGCTTAAGTGGTAATGTTTGCCAGCCTGAGAGGCTTAGCCTTTCCGCCCTAACGCTTCTAAACATGGCAGCTGCAGCAACCGCCACAACCGGCGCAAAAGGAATTGTTCGCCAGGTAATTGGACCTGTTCTCGACGTTGAATTTCCAGCCGGTAAGTTGCCGCGCATTTTCAATGCTTTAAAAATTTCCGGAACCAACAGTGCTGGGCAATCGATTGCTCTCACTGCTGAAGTTCAGCAATTGCTCGGTGATCACAGGGTTCGCGCCGTTGCGATGAGCACCACAGATGGGCTTGTGAGGGGGATGGAAGCTATCGATACCGGCGCTTCAATCTCTGTACCCGTTGGCGAAGCAACCCTCGGCCGTATTTTCAATGTTCTCGGTGAACCTGTTGATGAGCAGGGTCCAGTTGCCACTAACCTGAGATCACCTATTCATAGGCAAGCTCCAAAACTCACAGACCTTGAGACAAAGCCAAAAGTTTTTGAAACTGGCATCAAGGTTATCGATCTACTTGCTCCATATCGCCAAGGTGGCAAGGTTGGTTTATTTGGTGGCGCTGGAGTTGGTAAAACCGTTCTTATTCAAGAGTTAATCAACAATATTGCTAAGGAACATGGCGGTGTATCCGTATTTGGAGGTGTGGGCGAGCGCACCCGTGAAGGCAACGACCTTTATCAAGAATTCAAAGATTCAGGAGTTATCAATGAAGAAGATCTAAGTAAGTCAAAAGTGGCTCTTTGCTACGGCCAAATGAACGAGCCTCCAGGAGCTCGCATGCGGGTAGGGCTTTCCGCTCTCACCATGGCTGAGCATTTCCGTGATGTAAATAAGCAAGATGTTTTGCTTTTCATTGATAATATTTTCCGCTTTGTACAAGCCGGCTCCGAAGTGAGTGCGCTACTGGGGAGGATGCCTTCTGCTGTGGGCTATCAACCAACCTTGGGCACAGATGTTGGTGAATTGCAAGAACGCATCACTTCCACCCTTGAAGGTTCAATCACTTCAATCCAAGCGGTTTACGTACCGGCAGACGACCTCACAGACCCAGCCCCTGCTACAACTTTTGCTCACCTAGACGCCACCACGGTGTTGAGCCGCGGCCTTGCATCTAAAGGTATTTATCCAGCTGTAGACCCTCTCGATTCCACCAGCACCATGCTTCAGCCCGCTGTAGTGGGAGATGAGCACTACCGCACAGCAAGGGCAGTGCAATCAACTCTGCAGCGCTACAAGGAATTACAAGACATCATCGCTATTCTTGGCCTTGATGAGTTATCTGAAGAAGATCGCCGCACAGTGGATCGGGCCCGCAAGATTGAGAAATTCCTTTCTCAACCCTTCTTTGTAGCGGAAGTGTTCACTGGCCAATCCGGACAGTACGTAAAACTTGCAGACACCATCAAAGGATTCCAGATGATCCTTGCTGGTGAATTAGACGATCTCCCCGAGCAGGCTTTCTATCTGGTTGGAAATATTGATCAGGTGCGGGCTAAAGCAGAAAAGCTGCGCGCCCAAGCAAAAGCTTGATTACCGCTTTCACCCCTGAGGCCTAATTTCAATGCCCCTAACTTTGCGTGTGCTTTGCCCTGATCAAAGCGTATTTGACGGCTCCGCTGATGAAGTAATACTGCCTAGCACCTCTGGTCAAATGGGAGTATTACCTGGCCATATTTCCTTGTTAACAGCCCTTGATGTTGGTGTTTTACGCCTAAGAGAGGGCAGCAAATGGACTTCCATCGCCTTGATGGGGGGCTTTGCTGAGGTGGAGGCAAATGAAGTGAATGTGCTTGTCAATGGTGCAGAACCCGCCAGTTCAATCGATTCAAGCACTGTTCAAGCGGAGCTGGATGCGGCTCAGCAGGTTTTTAGTGGTTTCGAAAGTAAGCCAAATAGCCCTGAAAAGTTCAAAGCTCAACAGGCTTTGCTCAGAGCAAAAGCGAGAGTTCAAGCAGTTAAATAGTCATCTGCTGTTTCAACCATAAAAAAAGCACTTGAAGTATAAATAACTTCAAGTGCTTTTTGAATAGGTTCTTCAGATATCAGGCGGTACCACAGAAGGTAACTTCAGGGAATTTTAATTTCGCTTCATCGAGGCCCTTCCCTTTCCCTTCCTCTTGCCAATAGTTAATAACTTCAGTGGCTTTATTGAGAATTTCAACTCGTTCGTTTTCAGTGATCCAACTTTTTGCTTCCACCACACCTTTTAGTATTTCCCAAGCATCTTCTCGAGGCCAAAAGAAATAAGCCGTAAGCGGGCTGGGGCCGCCGCCAACGATTTGATCAACCGCTAAAGCAACGTTATCGGGCAACCAAAGAATTTTCAGCAGAAAGCGACCTTCATCAGCCTTAGGGGTGTATCCGGAAGGAACCCCATCTGCATCAATGGTGGACTTAGCTAAAATAGCGTTGGCACTTTTCATGCCGCTGGGCTTCTCAATAACCTCTTCTGGGGTTACTTCTGCCGTTACTGCAGCTATTTCAGGGGTGGCCTCCAGGCTGGCTGTGGTGCTGTCGGGTTCTGTCACGGTGGTGGTTTCTAGGCTCAAAAGTTGAGAGGCAACAAACCTGGCACTGCAGGTAATCAACTATTTTACCAGCCACTCTCCAAGCTCCTATCGCCACCACAGCTTTACTGCTATTCGACATCGATGGAGTAATCCGCGATGTGGGCGGCAGCTACCGCAAGGCTCTTGCTGAAACTGTTTACCACTACAGCGGGTGGCGGCCAGACCCCCACTGCATTGATGCCCTTAAAAACGAAGGAATTTGGAATAATGATTGGGATGCCAGCTTGGAATTACTACGCCGCCGGGGGGGGGCCTTACCAACACGTCAAGATTTAGTAACTGTTTTCAGTGATTTTTATTTCGGTGCCAACCCAGACGCTGACTCAACTCAATGGCAAGGCTTCATCTGCGGCGAAACTTTGCTGCTGGATGCTGCTTTTTTTAAAAAATTAACCGCCGCTGGGCTGGTGTGGGGTTTTGTTAGCGGAGCTGAACCACAATCCGCCCGTTTTGTGCTCGAGCATCGCCTTGGCTTGCAAAATCCACCCTTAGTGGCGATGGGGGATGCCCCCGACAAACCAAACCCCGAAGGTTTAATCAAGTTGGCGAGCAGCCTGATGGCACTGCACGGCCGCTGCCCCCTTGGCCTTGGAGCACCACCTGTGGCCTACCTAGGCGACACCATTGCTGATGTGCACACCGTGGCAAACGCAAGAGTTGCAATTCCAAAACAACGCTGGATCAGCTTGGCCGTAGCTCCACCACACCTGCATTCAGATGTAAATCAACAAGCTCGCAACAACTACGAAAACCTATTAAAAAAAGCCGGAGCAGATCAAGTTCTCGCTAAATCCAGCAGTTGCCTTGAGGTGATGCTTGAGCTCAGCCACTCCTTTCCATATCAGCAGTTGCCTTGAGGGCAGCAGCGGAGAGCACTTCGCCACCGCTTGCGCTTACCGCCACATCATCTTCGATGCGAATCCCAATACCTTTCCACCTCGCTTCGATTTGAGGTTGGCCATCGGGCACTGGCAAGCGGTCGCTCACATAAAGACCTGGCTCCACAGTGAGCACCATGCCCTCCTCAAGCGTTACGGGATGTTCTCCCAACCGATAAGCCCCTACATCGTGCACATCAAGGCCAAGCCAGTGGCCAGTGCGATGCATGTAAAGGTGCCGGTAAGCCCCTCGCTCAATCAAGCCATCCAGATCTCCCCGTAGCAAACCAAGGCTGCGCAGCCCTTCCACCAAAACCCGCACGGCGGTTTCATGAATATGTTCAGCGCTATTACCGGGCTTCACCTGGTGCAATGCCGCTAGCTGAGCCGCTAAAACCAAGTTGTATAGCTCCCGCTGCTCTGGGCTGAAGCAACCATTTATCGGAAAAGTGCGGGTGATGTCACCGTTGTAGTGATCCTGCAGGCTGCATCCAGCATCAATCAATAACAAATCTCCATCGCGCAGAACCCCGTTATTGGCGGTGTAGTGAAGGATGCAAGCGTTATCGCCCCCAGCAACAATCGATGGATAAGCGCAGCCGCGGCCGCCACTGGCCACAAAATGTTGTTCCAAAAGGGCCCGCACCAGCATTTCATTCATGCCTGGTTGCACTGCCGCCCGCGCCAACTCATGGGCTTCAGCGCTGATTCGAGCCGCTTCCCGCAGCCTTATTAATTCCTCTGGTTCCTTGCGAAGGCGCATCTTGTGCAGGATTGAACATGGGGCCTCCAGCCGATTTGCCCCCTGTCCGCGCCTTGGGGCGCGATCTAGTTGCTGGGCCCAACACTGCAACAACAAAGTTTCAAGGGGGCCATGGCGACCAACCCGAAAACTCAAGCCTTCAGCCCCTTCCAGATAGCTGGGTAGCAACTCATCCAACTGCTCTAAGGGGTGAGCGAGATCGGCACCAAAATGAGTTACTGCCCCCTCTACCCCCCAGCGAAAGCCGTCCCATACCTCTGCCAAGGGGTCCTTGGCTGGCACAAACAAAACAAAGCTGTTTTCAGCCCTATGGGGCAAGAACAACGCAACGGCTCCTGGCTCATCAAATCCAGTGAGATACCAGAAATCGCTGTCTTGCCGAAAGGGAAACTCCACATCGGCGTGGTGGCGTTGAGCTTGAGCAGCAGGTATTACAGCGGCGAGGCCCCCAAGGGCTGAAAGGAACAGTTCCCGCCGCTTGGCGTAGTTAATCGGCACAGTGAATCTGTCAGCCCTTGAGGCAGGCGGTTAAATGAGTGTGTCAGGTTGGCTTGCCCTCTGGGTTTCTGTGAGCGATTTTCTCGTTCTTGCTGGATTGGTAGTGGTAGTGGTGGGAGGTTCCGCCCTTTCTTCTGGCGTGGAAGCAGCGCTTCTAACGGTGAACCCCCTCAAGGTGCACGACATGGTGGCAAAGGGGGTTCCTGGTGCTCTGCTGCTACAGAGGCTTAAAGGGCGCTTGCCAAGGGTTTTAGCCGTATTGGTAATAGCCAATAATCTTTTTAATATCTTTGGCAGCCTCATGCTCGGCGGCTACGCCGCAGTGGTTTTCAAAAACAACAAATTAGGCGGAGAAGCGCTAACGATCTTTTCTTTTGCACTCACCTTTGTGGTGATCTTGTTGGGAGAGATCCTGCCCAAGGCTTTAGGCACCCGCATGGCAGTGGGGATTTCGCTGGTAACGGCCCCTGCAATTGCACTAATGGTGCGCCTTGGTACCCCTTTAATCCTGTTGCTGGAAACTGTGATGCCGGCCCTCACCGCTGAGAGTGAACTCACCACCGATGAAGAAGAGATTCGTTTATTGGCAAGGCTTGGCTCTCAAAAAGGTTTGATCGAAGCCGATGAAGCCGCAATGATTGCCAAGGTATTTCAACTAAACGATCTAACCGCAAGGGATCTAATGCTGCCTCGGGTGTCTGCCCCAAGCCTCAACGGCCATTGCCGCATCGAAGAACTACGCGACATCCTGCTCAGCCAAGAATCGCCTTGGTGGGTGATTTTAGGGGAAGAGGTAGATGAAGTACTTGGTGTTGCAAGCCGCAATGATTTACTAACCGCCCTGCTTCAAGGCCGAGGCAATGCCACCGCCGCAAGCCTTTCAAAACCGGTGGAATTCGTGCCGGAGATGATCAGAGCAGACCGCCTTCTCGCCAGCTTTCGCCGCCGCTCCACATTGATGTGGTCTAGCGATTCAGTGCGGGTAGTAGTGGATGAATTCGGTGCATTTGTTGGCTTGATTGGTGCTGATGCCGTTTTGGCTGTGCTAGCTGGCTGGTGGCGACCACGCAGTTATGAGGTAGCAGCCAAGTGAGTCGCGATAGCCTTTCTGGCATTGCTGCCCCGTTAAACCGCTGGCGCGGCCAACTGCAGCTAAGTGGCCGGGAGCAGGCATTGTTGGGGCCGGAATTACTCGGATTAGATAAGCAATTGGAGCGCTTTAAAACTGGCACCCTGCGCCTAGTGGTTTTTGGCCGTGTGGGCGTAGGCAAAAGCAGCTTGCTAAACGCCCTTTTAGGTGAAGAAAAATTCCGCACTGATGTAGCCCACGGCTGCACAAGAAAACAAGCAACAGCACCCTGGCCCCATCAAATTTCTGGTTTGGGGCCATTGCTGCTTGTTGACACCCCGGGCATTGATGAAATTGCAGCCCCCGCCCGCCAACGGCTAGCAACCAAGTTGGCAACTGGTAGCGATTTGATTTTGCTTGTGCTTAATGCAGACCTCAGCAGCCCCGAGCTAGAGGCTTTAGAGGTATTACGCCGCAGCGGTAAACCCTTGTTTTTGGTGGCAAATGGCGCAGACCGCTGGAACCCCCAACAACGGGCCGAACTAGGGGATTCAATCCAACGCCGAGCGGGCCAGGAATTACAACTCATCTGGGTGGCGGCTGCCCCCCGCAAGGCGGAATTATTAAGCGACGGACGCGTACGCAGTAAAGCTCTGGCACCAGAGGTGGAACCGTTAAAAATTCAACTCCTGGAATTATTAGAAAAGCAAGGCCAACTTCTCCTAACGGTAAACAGCCTCCATCGCGCTGAAACATTTAGTCGCCGCTTACTGGAACAACGACTCCAGCAAAGACAACAAGCGGCCCAAGGTTTAATTGGTCGATTTGCCACCCTCAAAGCAGCTGGCGTAGCAATCAACCCCTTAGCAATGCTTGATCTAGCCGGCAGTGCCGCCGCTGATGGCGCTCTGGTGCTCCAGCTTTGTGAGCTTTATGGCTTGCGGCTCCACAGCCCGCAAACCAAGAAACTTTTGCAACACATCGGCCAAAACAGCGCCTTGCTGGGGGGAGTGCAATGGGGATTACAAGCTTTATTGGGGGTAGTAAAACAATTTTTGCTGCTGGCTGCCCCTGCCAGCGCTGGCCTCAGCCTTGCCCCTGCAGCTCCGGTGGCCTTAGCCCAGGTGGCGCTTGCGGTACACGGAACCCGTAGAACCGGCCGTGAAACCACCAAACAGTTGCTGTTGGCAGCCCATCGCGGCCCCAGTAGACCAGCAGCCCTATTGCGACGACTGCGGCAACTTGAACCAAGTGCAAACAGTTGGTTAAGCCAGCAAGCTCCCTGGTCTCCCAGCCCACTGCCATGAGCGCGAATACTTCCAGCGCGAATACTGCCAGCGCAGCAAGTGTTGCCCTTTTTGGCACAAGTGCCGATCCACCCACCGTTGGGCACCGGGCGGTTTTACAAGGGTTGCTGGAGCTATATCCGCTGGTTTGCACCTGGGTTAGCGAAAATCCTTTTAAACAACATGGAGCCCCGCTTCAAGTGCGGGCTGCTTTGTTGGGGGCAGTTGTTGATGAGCTAGCAGCTCTGCACGAGCCAGGCAGATTGCAGCTGCGGCAGGATTTCAGCAGCAGTAGGGCCCTTAACAGCCTTAGTAGGGCCAAAAAACAATTTCCCGAACATCAAACAGTGATGGTGGTGGGCAGCGACCTACTAGCCCAAATACCCAGTTGGTATGCAGTGGAGCAATGGTTACCCCACTGCCAACTGGCAGTGGTACCTCGTTGCGGCTGGCCAATCCAAAAAGATGATTTGGAATTACTGGAAAAGCTTGGGGGCAAGCTCAGCCATTTGGCTCTCCTGATTCCAGAATCCGCCAGTTCCACTATTAGACGCCATCCCAACCCAGAACTTGTGCCCGCCCCGCTGTTACCCCAACTGGTAGAGCAGAATCTCTATGGATTCACCGCTGCCGACCTCCCCTCTCCGTGCGGATTGCCCTGATTCAATGCAATCCCTTGATTGGGGATCTCGCCGGCAATCGCGCTGCATTGGTTGAACATTGCCTTGAGGCCGTTGCTTCTGGGGCCAGCCTTGGCCTTGCCCCAGAGCTGGCGTTATGGGGTTACCCCCCTCGTGATCTATTGCTGCAGCCTGCCTTATTGCAGCAACAACACAAGCAACTTGATCTTTTGGCCAGCGCTTTACCGGCTGGTTTTAATTTGCTCGCTGGAGTGGTGGAACCAGCCGGTAAGCATCTTTTTAATGGGATGGCCTTAATTCAAAAAAACACTTGGCAAGTGGTGGCCCGTAAACAGCTACTGCCGAGCTACGACGTTTTTGATGAGCAGCGTTACTTCTTGCCTGGCGATCAAGCTTGCTGGATAGACATAGAGGAAACCCCTGGCCAGCAGCCATTGCGCCTCGGTTTAACCCTCTGCGAAGACCTCTGGGTGGGCGAACACTTAGCCAGTAACCAGCCGAATCCAATCACTGCCCTTGCCCCCTTTAAGCCCGAATTACTTATAAACCTCTCCGCTTCCCCCTACGGCCGAGGCAAACAAAAACAGCGGCAAATGCTGGCGGCGGCGGCTGCCCGTGAGTTGCAATGTGCAGTGGTTTATGTGAACCAGGTAGGGGGCAACGATGAGTTGATTTTTGATGGCAATAGTTTTGTGATGGCAGCCACCGGCAACTTATTGCTTCAACTTCCCTGCGCAGAAACCAAAGTGGCGTGTTGGGATAGCGATAGCAAAACAGCAACTTCGCAAACAAACGATGATTATTTATCAACATATTCATCAACATCCGAACAAGAAGAAATTTGGCAAATATTGGTGCTTGGCCTGCACGACTACGCAAAAAAATGTGGCTTTAGCTCTGCCCTAATCGGCCTCAGTGGTGGGATTGATTCCGCATTGGTGGTTTGCCTTGCAGCGGCAGCCCTAGGGGCGGATCGGGTGCGTTGCGTTTTGATGCCCTCTCCTTACAGCTCCGCCGGTTCCCTTAGCGATGCCGAAGCCTTGGCCCAGCGGCTTTCGCTCCGGCATAGCCAAATATCAATTGCCCCCTTAATGGCTGAGTTCAACCGAAGCCTTAACCCAGCTCTTGGTGGCAATCCTGAGGGGATAAGCGCTGAAAATCTGCAATCGCGTATTCGTGGCACCTTGCTGATGGCTATTGCCAACCAGGAGGGCCAACTACTTTTGGCAACAGGAAATAAATCCGAACTTGCGGTGGGGTATTGCACCCTTTATGGCGATATGAACGGTGGGCTTGCGGTAATTGGTGATTTATTTAAAACCGATGTGTTTGCGTTAGCCGCCTGGCTTGATAGCCCCGCCAGCAAAAAACAACGAGAGCTACATGGGCTCCCTTTAGAAGGGCCTTTAATCGGCGCTGAAATTCGGGAAAAACCACCCAGCGCTGAATTGCGGCCAGATCAAAAAGATAGTGATTCATTACCCCAATACCCTCTGCTGGATCCAATGCTGCGGGAACTATTGGAAAACAATGCCAGCACAGAAGAGTTGATTAATGCTGGTTTTAATGAGGATCTACTCAAACGCGTGCAACAGCTTGTGCGCCGCTCTGAATTCAAGCGCCGTCAAGCTGCACCAGTGCTGAAAGTGAGCGGTCGTTCTTTTGGCAGCGGCTGGCGAATGCCAATTGCTTCAGGGGGCTGAAATCAGCACTGGCAATTCAAGCGAAAATTAGCCAGGCTGAATAGAGAGTTTATTTCCCATGGCCTCAATTAGCAGCGTAGGCATCCCTCGCGAGATCAAACGCGATGAACAACGGGTGGCACTCACCCCAGACGGGGTGCGGGAATTGGTATCGGTGGGTTTAGAAGTGCGGGTAGAACACGGTGCAGGCACTGGTGCAGGGATAAACGATGAAGCCTTTGCCCAAGCGGGTGCCCAATTGGTGGATTGCCAAGCGGCATGGGAAGCCCACCTAGTGGTGAAGGTGAAAGAACCTCAGGAGCTGGAATTTCAATATCTACGCCCCGATTTAGTACTTTTCACCTACTTACATCTTGCGGCGTATCCCAGTGTTGGGAAAGCACTACTGAGCAGCGGTTGCACCTCAATCGCCTACGAAACGGTGCAACTCGAAGATGGCAGCTTGCCCTTACTGGCACCAATGAGCGAAATTGCCGGGCGTTTAGCTACCCAGGCTGGTGCTTACCTGCTGGAAAGACCCCACGGCGGCAGGGGGGTACTTCTCGGCGGCTGCACCGGGGTAAAACCTGCTCGGGTGGTTGTTTTAGGGGCAGGCACCGTGGGTTGGAATGCGGCCCGAATTGCTGCTGCTATGGATGCAGAGGTGTTGCTCTTGGATCGCTCCCCCCAACGGCTGCGCAGCCTTGAAGCGGATCGCCGGGGCAGATTGGTGAGTTTGGTAAGCAGCCGCGGCCTAATCGAACGGGTGGTGCCAACTGCAGATCTTCTAATCGGTGCTGTTTTAACTCCTGGTGGTAGGGCACCAACCTTGGTAGACGAACAATTAGTACAACAAATGAAACCGGGTTCGGTAATTGTAGATGTGGCAATTGATCAAGGTGGTTGTATTGCCACCAGCGAAGAAACAACACACACGGATCCAGTAATCGAAAAATTTGGTGTGCAGCATTACGCAGTTGGAAATATGCCCGGGGCCGTAC
>VFLB01000225.1 GCA_009914645.1 Synechococcaceae bacterium Bin_79_3 | reverse complement strand
TTGCAATTGAAGGTCCTAAGGGTAATGTGATTCCATCGCTGAAGAATGTTCAAAATGAATCATATCAACCACTTTCAAGGCCAATGTTCATTTATGTGAACAGTAGGCAACTTAGTTCGAATTCTGATTTGAGAAACTTTATTAACTTTTTCATGAATAATGCAGATAGCTTGGTTAAGAAAGAGGGATCAATTCCTCTTTCAAAGGCACAGTATTTAATTGTTGAAAACAAATTATTTCGTAATGTGCTCGGCAGCTCTTTTTCAGGAGATATTCCCGTTGGAACAGGGCTTAGTGAATTGTTGAATAGAAGTATAGATGGAATCAAAAGACCTGAATTTCGGAATTAATCAAAAAGTTGGGTTAGTTGGCACAAAAAAGCCTCCCGTAAGGGAGGCTTTTAAGATCATTTAGCTTAAATATTAGCCAAAACGGCCGCTCACATATTCTTGGGTGGATTGTTGCTTGGGATTGTTGAATATATTAGCAGTTTCATCAAATTCAACCAGATAACCCACTTTGCCACTGCCTCCTTCAACTGCATCAGCATTATAGAAAGCAGTCATGTCTGATACACGAACGGCCTGTTGCATGTTATGTGTAACAATCACGATTGTAAATTCTTTTTTTAATTCGTGCATTGTTTCTTCCACTTTCAATGTGGAGATTGGATCAAGGGCTGAGCAGGGTTCATCCATCAAAATAACATCTGGCTGGGTTGCAATTGTGCGAGCGATGCAAAGGCGCTGCTGCTGGCCACCAGATAGGGAATAACCACTCTCTTGAAGCTTATCTTTGCATTCATCCCATACAGCTGCTCGGCGCAGGGAGCGTTCAACCAATTCGTCCATGTCCCCTGTGTAGCCGTTAATTCGGGCGCCGAAAGCTATGTTTTCATAAATACTTTTGGGAAATGGGTTTGGCCTTTGAAAAACCATTCCAATACGCCTACGCACCTCAACTGGATCAACTTTGGGCTCATATAAATCCTGGCCTTCATAGATAATTCTTCCCTTCAAGCTGAAGCTAGGAATTAAGTCGTTCATTCGATTGAAACAGCGCAGCACTGTGCTTTTGCCGCAGCCGGATGGACCAATAAAGGCTGTTACCTTACCCCTGGGCACTTCAAGAAAAACACTCTTTACTGCTTCAAATGATCCATAACTAATCGTTACGTTGTCGCAGGTAATTGCAACCTGGTCATCTGGTACGTCGGTGATGTGAGTGGAGAATGACATTTGAGTGGGAAATAGTGATTTTTTAAAAGTTTGACAGTGGCTTGTTAACGCTGGGCAAAGCCAGAGATCCAACGAGCAAATATATTCATTCCCAAAATCATTACCACCAAAACAAATGAAGCAGCCCAGGCCAGGGTGATCTGAGCCTCATAGGGCATAATTGCAAAATTGAATATCAATACAGACATTGTTGCTAATGGCTTAAAGATCCCTTCTGGCCAAAAAGGCGAAAACAGAGCAGTGAAAATCAATGGAGCTGTTTCACCTGCTGATCTTGCAATTGCAAGAACCACCCCTGTGGCTATTGGTGCCACTGCTGCCGGCAACACCACTTTCATAGTAGTTACAAAAGTTGAAGCACCTACACCTAAAGCACCCCAACGCAACTCTTGGGGTACAAGTTTCAATCCCTCATCTGTAGTTTTGATAATAGTTGGTAACATCAATACAGCTAAGGCTAGCCCGCCCGCTACTGCTGAATAACTATTACCAAAAATTACTCTTGTGGAAACAACTAATCCGTATATAAATACACCAGCAATAATTGAAGGAACACCCGCCAATACATTTGTGCCAAATCTTACAAATTCCGCAAATTTATTTCCTTGGGAGAATTCTGCAAGGTAGATACCACCTCCAACACCCACAGGAACAGCAAAAACACAAGATATTAGCGTAACAACAAGGGTGCCAATTAAAGCATTACCAATGCCACCTCCATCTAAACCTGGCGGAGGAGGCAATTCAAAAAATATTGAGGGAGATAAAACCGAAATTCCTTTGATAAGCACATAAGCAATCACAAATATCAGCGGTAGAACTGCAATTGTGGCAAAGGTGGCGGCCAAGGCAGTCATGGCGCCATTTGCACGATTACGAAGTAATCCAGGCTTTCGGTGCAGGGATGTGGTGCTGAAATTTGGGGAAGAGAATGTCATGATTTTATTTGGTTAGTAGATTTAAATCAATCATATTTAAGACTAAGACGCTTAACGATCCATTGCGCCAAAACATTCACAATGAATGTAATAATCATCAGCACCAAAGCGGCATACATCAAGGCAGATACTTGAACACCATCTGCTTCACCAAACTGATTTGCTAGTAGAGCTGCAATTGTGTTGCCTGGGGCAAACCAGGAAAGGTTAAATGAAGTTGAATTACCAATGATCATTGTTACTGCCATTGTTTCACCCATCGCCCTACCAAGGGCGAGCATTATGCCGCCGATTATTCCAGAAACTGCTGCTGGCAAAATAACTTGAAAAATAGATGTCCAGCGAGTTGCTCCAATTCCGTAAGCAGCTTGGCGCAGATCAGGTGGTACTTGATTTAAGCAATCCCTGGAAATAGCAGTGATGATCGGTAAAAGCATCACTACTAAAATCAAAACGGCGGGCATAAATCCCGGGCCGTTAGCCGGTGTACTGAAGAATGGAATGAAGCCAAGTTTATCGTGTATGAGGTTTAAAACTGGCCTAATTGTGGGCTCTAAAACAAAAATTGCCCACAATCCCAAAACAACGGATGGAATTGCAGCAAGCAATTCAACCATATTTGAAATGATAGTTCTATATTTTTGATGAATAAAATTTTCAGTTAAAAATATTGCTGTACCAACCCCTAAAGGAACTGCAAGTAGCAAAGCGAGCACTGAAGTTAATATCGTTCCATAAATTGCAGTGAATGCTCCAAATTTTTCTTCAACTGGATTCCAAGTGGTGCTAGTAATAAAATTAAAGCCAAACAATTGAATTGCTTCGCGGGCTTCCCAAAAAACAACTAGAAAAATGGCTAATAGAACAATCCCTACTAGAGCGGCGAGTGCAGTAACCAGAGAACGAAAGCCGTTGTCAACTAACTTGTCGCTTGCTGGTCTGTGGCGAAGCGTGTAGAGCAGGTCTCTGCGGGTAGCTTCCATAAATCAAAACAATGAATTTTTAATATGATGCAAATTGCTTAACTGCAAGTTAAGCAATTTGCAAAGCTGATAAAACATAAAAAAGGGGCGGCAAGCCGCCCCAAAACAAACAAACTAAACTAAATCACTTACCGATCTGCTTAACTGCCGCTTTGGCTTTTGCCAAAATACCGCCTTCAAGGGGCACATAACCCAGATCGTCTGCAAGTTTTTGGGCCACAGGGCTCAATGCATAATTAAGCGCTTTTTTAATGTCGTCTGCTTTTTCGCCGTTACCTGATTTATATGCAAGGATCCAAGTGAGAGTAACAATTGGATAGCTCTTAACGCCTGCTGGATTTGGATCTTCCCCGGCGTTCATCGC
>VFLB01000247.1 GCA_009914645.1 Synechococcaceae bacterium Bin_79_3 | reverse complement strand
TTGGGATTAAATATCCAGCGAGAAGATTCGGGTTCTCAAGGGTGCTGTAGATCCGTTGGGTGCCATCAGCTACAGAATTTGGATCAGCCCAACGGGCTAACTCAGTGGTATCGCCGTATAGCTGCCGCAGGCCGATCACGGCAGTAATTAGCTCCCCCAGAAGCAGGCCAGCTAGTAATCGATCCCACCAACGGGGGGCTTCATCCAAAAGCCTGCGCATCAATGCATAGACACCTAAGTAACTTAATAATTTGAATAAACCTTTTGCAGCAGCAGCAGGCACTGGCGAAAACCCTGTTGCGAGGAGCGCCAAGGCGAGATAAGCCAGTAACCAGCCATTAATAGCCCCCAGCGGTTTTGAGCTTGGGGGGGCCGAAAGGCACCACACAAGCCACAACACACTGCAAGCGGTTATCAGTAAGCCAAGCCCGCCGCGATCGGCGAGGGGCAGCAGCAGCAGCAGCGCCACCAAAAAAAACCCCGCCAGCTGTGGCAATAGAGGTTGTAGCCGGCTTGATTTTGCGCCTCCATGCCATAGCCCCTGCCAACGCAGCAACCACGGGATCGCAGGGGTTGAAACCATAAACGGCACTTTTAAAACCTAGTTGGTTTGGATTATGGAGCCAGCGCGTTTTGCATAGAGCCTGCGATAAACAGGAAGGTTTTTTTCGAGCACCTGAGCCTCCCGTTCAGTGGCATAGGGAAAAGGGTTTAGCTCCATCCAGCTGCCGCCATCGCAGGGGTAAAAAACATGAGTGTTATCAATAGCCTGGCAGTTATCAACAACCTCCAGCATTAAGCGAATCACCTCGGGCACATCACTTTGCAGAAATAGTTGTGCATCAGGCGCCATCGCCTTCGCTAGGGCGGTGATTAAAGATGGTTGCACCATTCGGCGTTTGTGGTGCCTTTTTTTAAACCATGGATCTGGGTATTGAATTGTTACCAGATTTAAAAGATTTGGTGGTAATTGTTGTAGCCAATCTTCAAGGCTGATGTTGGCATTACAAAAAAGAAAACAGAGATTTGTTTGTTCCAGCTTGCGGCGATCAGCCTCCGCTAAATCCACCAATGGCCTGCGGATTTCAAGGCCTAAGTGATTGTGGTGGGGCCTTTGGGGAGCGAGGGCTAAAAGAAATCGCCCCCTGGCACAGCCAATATCCAGGTGGAGGGGAAGGGATGGATCTGGAAACAACTCAGCAATTGCTGGCAACTGGCGTGCCAGCTGGTAAAAACTGCTGAGGGGATTTACGTGTTGCCGCAATTATTTACCAGGCGCTAGCTCAGGGTTTGGCACAAGAAAAGCCCAGCTTGCGGTGTAGCCATGCATTTGGGTGCTGCCTGCCACTGGGCCGATCTCACCATTACAAAACAAACCAGCAACAGGCACATCAGGGAAAAGATCACGGCAGAGGCCCACATCAACATTTGCTTCGCCATAAAGCCCCTTGCCGCGACCTAGGCAAGCAAAAAGCAAAGCAGCTAAAGGTTTTGGCTGTTGTTGATGTTGGATTTTTAGCAGTTCATGCAATTCCTGGCGTGAGCTGTTGCCATCGCGCAATTGGAATTGCAGTTGCTGCCCAATGCGTAAGCGATCGGCTACAGCGATTGCGCCAAGACGTGGATCCATACCCATCAAATTGCGTACTAAAAAAGGCGATACCTGTGGTGTTTCTGGATTTGGCATGGTGAAGCTCTCCTTACCTAAACCCACAAACAGGGCATTGCGCAGTAGATCGCGATCACTGCTGGGCAGCTCGCCGATCAGGCTTTGTAAGGCCGCTAGGGGGTTCTGCAAGGCATCTCCCTGGCGCAATTCCAGCAACACATTGCGTTGAGCTTGAGCCACTTCAAATATGGGGCCAATCGGCCGGCAGCCTTGAGCAACCAATGGCTGGAGGCTGAAGGTGCCGCTGATCACGCAACCCACGGCACCGCTGCAAACTTGATCGCCAAAAAACAAACCGCCATGGTTTGCGCTGTGTTGACCAGCCAAGCCGCCGAGCTTGGCCATGCTTGGGTAACCGTAATCAAGGCCGCTGATGAGGTCGTTTATGCCACTACTGGCTGGATCAATCCAAATCAACATCGCGCCACCGGCTTCTGGATCTGCCCCAACTGCCTCCATCCAGGGTTCCCGGGGCCCATCGAGATCGGGCAATTTGTTGAGGTTGATCTGAAATGGGCTCAGTTTTGCCCCCGGTAAGCGCAACAAAGTGATGCTGATAGCTGGGCCGGATTCGATCTCTTGAGGTATTCCGGTTGTATTTGTGCCAATTACGCCACCACCGCAAGCTCCGAGCCAGTGGCTACAGCGCAATTGCTTTTGCAGCAAAGGCAGGAGCCTAGGCAGATCACTGGCGTAGCTACTACTGGCAAATACAAGGGCGAGATCCATCTCACCAAGCCCTTTCAATTGCTGGGCTAATTCAGCAACCGCTTGCTCTAGTGCAGGCTGCTGGGAAAGAGCAGTGCGCACCAGAGGAGTGGATTTGCTGCCTTTAAACAGTTGCAGCATGAAAGGGCGGATAGTTTTTCGACCTTAATCCCAGTGCTGAACTGATTGAGGATCATGGTGCGGATAATGGCCCAAACTCAATCTTTTCCATGGCCCTTCCTCTGCTACGCGGTTTGGTGTGGATGATTTATCGCTTGGAGCTGGTGTTTGCCGTGGGTTTGCCACTGGTGTTACTGGTGTGGGCGGCAATGCGGCAGGAACCTGCCTTGGTGCGATTGCTGAATTTGTATTGGAAAGTGAGCAGCTTGCTGGGGATCACAGTTCTGCTGATGGCAGCAGCTAGGCCAATGGCGTTTATAACTGCCACCTTGGCCCAGTTATTGATTGTGGTGTCTTTGTGGTTTTGGGTAGACCTAAATGAAGAGTTGGACGATCTGCCGCCGTTTCGAGCCTTGCCTTTCACGATGCGGCTCTGGCGTTGGGCCTTAACGGCGTTGAGTCTGCTGGGATTTGGCTTGAGTGCAATGGCCTTGGGTTGCGCTTGGGGGCAGGCACCAGCAGCTAGCTGCGCCCTATGGCTAGAGGCGCCGGGTCATTTTCAAGGGGTGCTGGCTTTGGTGCTGGGCTTCTTCTTTGGCGGCCAATGGACAGCTGCGGTATCTGGCTTTGTTGGTTATCTGGGGCTTGCTGCCTATGGGGTGGGGGTAATCCAATGGCTGCTGGTGCGCTTGCCGCGACAGGGTCGCTTAGCGGGAGGGTTTTAGCTAACTCAGAAGTTGCTAATTAATAACTTAAAAGCTTATAAAATCACTTCAAGGCAACGGCCGCAGATGCTTGGGTGAGTTGCATTTACACCGATGTCTGTGCAGTAATGCCAGCAGCGTTCGCACTTGGCACCGTTGGCACGGGCGATGCGTAAGGTAACTCCATCACTGCAAAATTCAGCCAGAGGTTCAGTAAATGGAGCGGTGTTAAGTGTTAGTTCGCTAACTAATAGCCAATCCGCTAAGTTGTCAACTTCCGGATACTTGCTAGCAGCTAATTGTTGAAGAGCGCTTGTAAGGGCATCAGCTTGATCGCCATGGCCAAGTTCGATCTGCACCTGAGCTTCAAGGGAAGATCCAATCGAAGCAGCCTCTTGTTTGTTTCTGCAGCTTTCCAATAAACGATTTACTTGGGATCTCAATTCGATCAAGCTAGTTACATTGGAGCTAAGGCTTATTTGAAGCTCGCCTTTCCATTCGTTTGCTGCCACGGGCCAACCCCGTTGAAATACTGATTTCTCACTAACTTCGTAGGGTAAATTTTGCCAAATATCTTCTGCCATATGGCATAACACCGGTGCGATTAAAGCAGCTAAACGTTCTACAATTAAAGCTAAAACAGTTTGGCAGCTGCGGCGGCGATGGGAATCTGCGGCGCTTACATAAAGGCGATCTTTGGCGATATCAAGGTAGAAATTAGAGAGATCAACAACGCAGAAGTTTTGAAGCGTTTGGAAGAAACGATAGAATTCATAATTTTCAAAATACTCTGTAATCTCATCGATCACGAGAGCTGTGCGATATAGCATCCATTTATCTAATAGTGGTAGGTTCTCATAATTTATGGCATCTTCTTTTGGCTTGAAATCATGTAAATTGCCCAGTAAATATCGAGCTGTATTTCTTACCTTGCGATTCACATCGCCAAGTTGTTTAAGGATGCCAGATCCGAGCGGAACATCAGCGGAATAATCAACTGAACTTACCCAAAGCCTCAATACATCAGCGCCATAGGCAGGATCTTGTTTCTCATTTTTTCCCCCCTCTACAATTACAGCCGGATCAACAACATTACCTAAGGATTTACTCATTTTGCGCCCTTTTTCGTCAAGGGTGAAGCCATGGGTTAATACTTTTAAGTAGGGGGCGCAGCCGTTTACAGCAACTGAAGTAAGCAAACTGCTTTGGAACCAGCCTCGATGCTGATCAGAGCCTTCTAAATAGAGATCCGCTGGATAATTGAGATCAGTTTCATTGCCAAGAACACTGGCCCAGGATGAGCCTGAATCAAACCACACGTCCATTGTGTCTGTGCCTTTGCGCCATTGGCTTGCCTCTGCTACATAGCTTTCGGGTAGCAGATCTGCTTCATCTTTTTCCCACCACACATCAGCGCCATGTTTAGCAATCAGGGCCTGAATATGATTTAAGCTTTCACTGTTTAACAATATCTCTCCGCTGCTGCGATGGTAGAAAACAGGGATTGGCACACCCCAAGTGCGTTGGCGGCTGATGCACCAATCGCCACGTTCTTTAACCATTCCTTCGATGCGATTACGGCCACTTGCTGGAATCCACTCCACTTCTGATATGGCTTTAAGCGCCTCGCCGCGAAACCCCTCAACAGAAGCAAACCACTGCTCTGTGGCACGGAAAATAGTTGGTTTTTTTGTTCGCCAGTCGTAGGGGTAGCGGTGTTCATAGGGATGCTCCAGGAGAAGAGCATTGGCCTCTTTTAAAGCACTAATGATTACAGAATTGGCATCTTTTAATACATTTAAACCAGCGAAAATACCTGCCTCTGCGGTGAGTGTGCCCCCCTCGTCTACAGGGCATATCACAGGGAGATTGTAGGTTTTGGCGGTATTAAAATCATCCACACCATGGCCTGGAGCAGTGTGCACAAGGCCGGTGCCGGTTTCAGTTGTGATGTAGTCGCCACCTAATACCACCTCACTGATGCGATCTAGAAGTGGATGACGATAGCTAGTGCCTTCAAGATCAACACCTTTAATGATGAACAAACTTTCTAGATTTAGATCTAATTTAGTGCTCAAATTTGCTACTAAATCCTCTGCAATGATTAAAGTACGGCCCTTTCCATCAGCGCAAACGGCGTAGTTAAGTGAACCGTTCACTGCCACTGCTTGGTTTGCAGGCAAGGTCCAGGGGGTGGTGGTCCAAATTGCGAGCTGCAGATTTTCAAGCGCTTGGCATGCGGCAAGCGCGGGGCTGGGCTTAAGCACCGCAAAGGCCATATAAACGCTCGGCGAAATATGACCATCTGGATATTCGAGCTCAGCTTCCGCAAGGGCTGTGCGGGAGCTGGGGCTCCAATGCACAGGCTTTAGGCCGCGATACACATGGCCCGCCAGAACCATGCGGCCAAAAACATCAATTTGAGCTGCTTCATATTTTTTTTGCAGTGTTAGGTAAGGGCTATCCCAATCAGCCCAGATCCCCCATCGGCGAAAGCCCTGCTTTTGTGTTTCCACCTGTTCAAGGGCAAAGGCATGGGCGCGACGCCTGAGATCAAGGGGGCTGAGTTTTAAGCGCTCCGCTTGGCTGATACCTTGCAGCACTTTTAATTCGATTGGTAAGCCATGGCAATCCCAACCGGGTATGAATCGGGCTCGCCGCCCTTGCATCAGCTGATATTTATTAACAATGTCTTTTAGGGTTTTATTTAAAGCATGGCCCACATGCAGCGCTCCATTGGCATAGGGGGGGCCATCGTGCAGGGTGAAGGGGCTGCCGGGGTTATGGCGGCTTAATTGCTCGTAGAGGCCTATTTCATTCCAGAAATTTTGGAGTTCTGGCTCACGGGTTTTGGCGTTAGCCCGCATTGAAAACGGGGTTTCCAGCAGGTTCAGGCTTTCTTTGTAAGAGATTTTGCTTGCCTGCAGCTCTGCAGGGGCATTCAGCTGTTGATTATCCACGCGCACCCATTTTTTTGTTGCTGCTGGTTTTTGGTTTGCTTTCATTAATGAGCTGAAAAGCGTTTGAATACTTTTTGCTGTTGCATTTAAGCGCTGGCGCCAAAGGGCAATATCAGCAAGCTGTTGTTTGTGTTCAGGGGCTAAGGCATTCCAGCGGTTAGCGGCCACCTCGCTAGTTAAGCGAGCGATTAGCAATCCAGCGCAAAGCACCGCAAGCATTGGGGCACCCCTTAACCGCTCGGCGGTGGTAATGAGCACTAGGCCTAGCAGCAGCACTAGGGCACCCCAGAAACTATCGCGGGGGCGAGTTAGATCAGAGGCCAGCAACGGCAGGAAAAGCAGCAAAAGGCCGGCAATAAGGGCCAGCACACCAATCAAATTGGCCAGCAATGGATGGATTAAGGCTGCTCATATTCAAGCGCTGTTTAGAGTTGCAAATACGCCCACCTGGCGGAATCGGTAGACGCGCTGGTTTTAGGTACCAGTGGCTTAGGTCGTGGGGGTTCAAGTCCCCCGGTGGGCATAAATCTAAAATAAATATGTAGCTAGTCGCAGCACTGGTCTCGCGAGACCATGGTTGGTGATTATGGGCTCTTGCCTTGGCGGCGCGTGCACTGCTGGTTTCTTTTCTGGCTGCGGCATCACTCGGTTCTGCCTTGCCTTTGCAAGGTCCTTTTCATCAATGGAGCGGTGGATTCCCAACCCCTGTTGCTGCCAGTTGGTTGCAGTTGCAACAGTTAGAGCAGCGTCTCGCGCTACATGGGGTGAAGGTGGTGCATTCCAATAGCTGCCCGAAGGGTTTGGAGGGTCTTTACAACCATCGCATCGGCCAGATCTTGATGTGTAAAAACACCATGCCGCCCCAAGCGGAAACCCACTGGAACACCCTTGCCCATGAATCGGTTCATGTGATGCAGATTTGCAGGGAAGCCGCACCTCTTTCCAAGGGGTTGGATCAGCTGCAGCAGAAAATGATGGCCTCCACTCCGGCGCAGGAAAAGCTGCATATTTTTTCTGCATATCCCCCAGATCAACGCCTTTATGAATTGGAGGCTCGCTGGGTAGCAAATACGTTCCCCCCAGACACGGTGATGGCGCTACTGGATTTGAGTTGCGGAAGGCCTGGTCGCCGCCAACCCACCCACACGTTGCTGCCCCAGCTCATGGCTAATGAAAACGGTTAAAATCAATTCCCTGGCTTTTGCGCTGGTGGCTTTTTAGGCTGGATGAGATGAGCGACTCTGCAGCGCTGCGATCAGTGCCCCGCGAATTTGTTGAACCCCCTCCCGCTTGGAATCCAACGCTGGGATTGTTTGTTGGCGGATATTTATTGGCTGCCCTCACCATTTGGGGGTGGTTTGTTGGCCACTGGGCTCTACCTGTATTGGTGCTAACAGGTTTCCTTGCTCTGCATCTAGAGGGCACTGTTATCCACGATGCCTGCCATAACGCCGCCCATCCAAATAATTTTTGGAATGCCTTTATGGGCCATGGGGCAGCTTTGCTTTTGGGATTTAGCTTTCCTGTGTTCACAAGGGTGCATCTTCAACACCATGCCCATGTAAATGATCCAAAACATGATCCAGACCATATCGTTTCAACTTTTGGCCCCCTTTGGCTCATAGCACCAAGATTTTTCTATCACGAATATTTCTTTTTCCAGCGGAGTTTGTGGCGTAGATATGAATTATTTGAGTGGGCCCTAGCGCGCACAATCTTTGTTTTTATTATTGTTGCGGCCGCTCAGGGGGGAAATTTGCAATTTGTATTTAATTGTTGGTTTGCTCCAGCCTTGATGGTGGGTGTAACTCTTGGATTGTTTTTTGATTATCTGCCCCATCGCCCCTTTCACTCAAGAAATCGTTGGCACAATGCCCGGGTATATCCAGGTAAAACGATGAATATTTTAATTATGGGCCAAAATTATCACCTCATACATCACCTCTGGCCATCGATCCCTTGGTTCCTATATCAAAAGGCTTACCGAGCAACAAAACCACTGCTAGACAAACACAGTTCACCACAAAGAATTGGTATTTTTGAATCTTTTAATGATTTCAGCAATTTTTTATACGATATTATTATTGGAATTCGCAGCCATAGCCGCAATCGATCGAAATTGCGCTGGCTTGCTGCATTTGCCCCTAGGTTTTCTGATAAAAGAAAGTTGATTTCACTACTTCACAAAACATCAGTAGGCCCTAGATCTTAATCGGCCAATATTTTGGGAACTCGATAAAAATCACCTTCCCTCTCAGGGGCAAGATCTAATAATTCTTCCCTCACTTCTGTAGTATTAACTACATCCTCTCTGCATACGTTTACCACCTCCACAGCCCTGGTAGTAGGGGCAACATTAGTTGTATCGATCTCTTCTAATTGAGCAACAAAATCAATAATTTCCTCTAGCTGAGGTGTAAAAGTTTCAATTACTTCGTCGCTTAATTGCAGCCGCGCCAGCTGGGCCACTTTGCGTACGTCGTTGGCGCTGATGCGGCTCATTGGGCGCTTGGGGTGAGGAA
>VFLB01000276.1 GCA_009914645.1 Synechococcaceae bacterium Bin_79_3 | reverse complement strand
CTGCAATTTCCTGAGGTGCATCTGTAGCTGTTTCTGCTGTTATTGCTTGTTCCACCTCCTCCCACAAAGCTGAGAGTTGTGGATCTTGGCGATGCTCCGCAACAAATTCTGGAAGTGCTTTGCGAGCATAAGGAAAGAGACTATTAACAACGAAATCTAGGGGGCAAGTGGTGCCTTCAATATCTAGAACCACAGCTTTTAAATTATCAAATCTAATCATGCTTTTATTCCTAAACCTTGAAGTATTAATTGGCGCCACTTTTGCTCCAGAAGGAATTCAATGATTTCTAGATGCCTATTAGCATGAAATAAATCCACCCCCCAGGCATATAGCCCGTGGCCGGCAATTAATATTCCTTGAGGTGCTGTTGCCAGCGGTGCAATTGCCGCAGCGCTTAAACGGGCCAGATTTTGATCATTAGCCAAAATTGGAATTAATACGCTGGTGCTATGGCAATTGATACCTTCTAAGCCTTTAAGCATTTCCAAATCGCTTAATTCCAGCTGGCCTTTGGCTAATGCCCATTGTGATAACAAAGTGCCAGCCTGAGAGTGGCTATGGAGCACAGCTCCAGCGCCGCAATGTTTCACAATCGCTAGGTGCATCAATGTTTCTGCGCTGGCCTTACCTTTGCCTTCAACCACTTGGCCATTTTCATCTACGCAAATTAAATCTGTTGCCAACAAATTACCTTTATCAACCCCGCTGGGGGCCATCAATAATTGCAGTGGTTGCCGTTGAATTACGCAACTAAAATTTCCGCCGGTGCCATCACACCAGCCTCTGCTGTGAATAGCCCCCATCACTTTGATAAGGGCTTCTTTGGGATTCAGTGCTGACACTTCAGTGCTGAAACTTCATTGTTGACATGTGGGGCACCAGTGACTGCTTCTGCCCCCCAGTTTGTCGCGCCGCAGGGGGGTTCCACATTTGCGGCAGGGTTCACCGCCTCTTCTGTACACCCATGCCGACCCTCCGTAGTTGCCGTTATTGCCCTTGAGATCGCGAAAATCACTGAAGCTGGTGCCGCCAACGCCAATACTTGCCTGCAACACCTCTAGCAAGCAGCTGTGTAATTTTTTTAGTTGACTTAAAGAAAGCTTGCCACTGTGATTATGCGGTTGAATGCCAGCTAAAAAGAGGCTTTCATCAGCGTATATATTTCCCACCCCTGCCACCACTGCTTGATCTAGCAAGGCATTTTTGATGGGCCTGCTGGATCCTTTAAAGCGCTGCTTTAAGTAGGTGGCATTAAAAGTGGAATTGAAAGGTTCAGGCCCAAGGCGTTGCAAGCCTGTAATTACTTGTTCTGTGGCTGCCCCAAAAGGCACAAACCACAATTCACCAAAGGCGCGTAGATCCACAAAGCGCAGCTCGCGGGCTTCTTGGAGGGGGCCATGGTGACCCCAAAACTGCACCCTGGTGTGAGGGCAAGGCGGCTTCTCGCCTTCTTTTAGCCATTGGAATTGCCCGGTCATGCGCAGATGAGCCCCTAACTCACCGGCAGGGCTGCCCCCCTTTGAAAGCTTTGCCATTAAGTATTTACCGCGACGCTGCCAATCGTTGATGCGGCAACCGCTAAGAGCCGCAGCAAAGCCATCTGGATCCCCTTTGGGGGCCGCTACAGCGCGGCTGCGCAATACACACACTCTTTGCACCTCAAAGCCATCCACCTGCTGCTCAAGGCCGCGGCGGACAGTTTCAACCTCGGGAAGTTCTGGCACCCGCCTTAGGCAGGATCGAGCTCAGCTTCTGAGAAGTTGTTTGTGTTTATGCCGCCATCAACGCCTGAGAAACCGTTGTAATTCACCTTTTCGAAGCGCACCACCACTGGGTAGCGGATGCCTGAGGTGTCTATGGAAGCAACAGTTCCTTCTTCGTTGAACCAGTAAGACTCAGGCCGCTTGATACGCACCTTGTCGCCGCGGGAAATTGCCATCGCAGGGTCAGCGTTAGGGATGTCTCAATGAAATTACCTACCCCAGAGCCCAATGCCGATCTCCCGTCATGATTTGTCGCGGCCTTTGTTTGATTTGTTGTGGCACCAAACCCCTCGATGGAAGCACCGGTGCTCCACTTAGACCTGCCTGATCCAAGCCAAGACGACCTCAGCAGCATTGAATTCCATGCCCGCCTTGAGCAGGCCTGGGAGCTATGTGATCGCTTTGATCTCCAAACTGAAATTTGGCGTGGCCGGATTCTTGGAGCCGTTAGAGATCGCGAGAAACGCGGCGGCGAAGGTAGAGGTGCTGGCTTTTTGCAGTGGTTGCGGGAGCAGGAGATCAGTAAAACCAGGGCTTACGGCTTAATTCAGCTCTCGGAATCCGCCGACAGCCTCGTGGGCGGCGGTTTGCTCGAGGAATCCAGCGTTAATAACTTTTCCAAACGCGCTTTTCTTGAAACCGCTCAAGCGGATCCTGAGGTGCAGCAATTGATCAGCGAAGCTGCCAATGAAGGCCAACAAATAACTCGCACCCAGGTGCGACGCCTTAGTGATCAATACACCTCTGCCACCAGTGAACTGCTGCCTCAGATCATTCGTGAACGCACTCAACAAAATCTGCTGCCCCCCAAAGTGGTAGCCCCTTTGGTACGGGAATTAGCCCGCTTGCCTGAACTACAACAGGAAGACCTGAGGCGAGTGTTGCAGGAAGAACCTGAGATTGAACAAATCAAAAACGTAACCCTCACCGCCCGCTGGCTAACTAAGGCGGCGGAAGCTGGTCTTGCGGTGCGGGCCTTGCAACATGAATCCATCGATCTTGAGAAGGCGATGCAAGAGGCCCAGCGCCTAGACATGCTCGGGTTGGTAGCTGATGTGGTGGGTCAGGCCCAGCAGTTGGAGCAAGCGGTGCTCAAGCTTCACACCAGCTGGCGCCGGCTTGGTGGTTTGCATGAACGGCTCTGGCTGGAAAGCGGAAGTAGTACTCCCTATTTGCGCAGTCTCTTGCAAGGTTTAGAAACCCTTAGTGGCAGCAACCTTCGGGTATCACTTGGCGAATTGGCCGGTGGAAAAAAACTGAGGCTGCAACTGGTAGAGGAAGCAGCTGATCATTTGGAACCTCCACAGATGTAGTGCAGAGATGTAGTGCACAGATCTAATTAGTGATCAAAAACAACGAAATAAGCCTTGCTTGGTGTTTTATTGCCGGTATGGTTTGGCTGTGAGCAGTTCTAAAAAAGAAGGTTTAGTTATTAGTGCGCCAAGTGCGGATCTATTAATTGAAACCCTACGCAACAGCTTTGGACACACCGATTTTCGGCCTGGCCAGAGGGAGGTGGTGGAAGCTTTGCTTTCTGGTCGCGATTGTTTAGCTGTATTGCCAACTGGAGCGGGAAAATCCCTTTGTTATCAGTTACCTGCGTTAGTGCGCCAAGCCTTAGTGGTGGTGATTTCACCGCTGGTGGCCTTGATGCAAGACCAGGTGGCCCAGCTGCGCCGTAAAGGAATAGCAGCTGCTTGTTTACACGGGGGCCTAAGCCAGGAGGAGCATCAACAGCTGCAGCGGCAGTTGCAACAGCGCCATCTGAGGCTGCTTTATCTGGCTCCTGAACGTTTAAAAGGTGAATCTTGCAGACGCTTACTTGAGGAGCTAATCGATCAGGGGCAATTGGTGGCAATAGCAGTAGACGAAGCCCATTGCATTAGTGGCTGGGGCCATGATTTCAGGCCCGACTACAGACGGCTTGGCCAATTGCGGCAGCTTTGCCCTGGAGTGCCGCTGGTGGCCTTAAGCGCCACAGCGCCAGCGAGGGTGCGGGCCGATGTGATTCGGCTTTTGGAATTACGGCGCCCATTAATCCAGGTTCGCTCGGCCAGGCGTCCCAATCTTGTTTATCAAATGTTGTGGCGACCAGAGGATCCCCTTGAGCTGGTGATGAAAAAGGCCCAAGCAGCCCG
>VFLB01000299.1 GCA_009914645.1 Synechococcaceae bacterium Bin_79_3 | reverse complement strand
GCTTTGCGACTCGGTGAATTACCACCTTCTGCAATAACTTTCAGCTGGCTTTGTGAATTATTTAGCGGGCTATCGGGAGCAATAGTTTCGCCAACTCGCCACTCGATTAAGGGGTTTTGCCTGCAGCGCTCCAGCAGTAGGTTCATTAAGTTTGGGTGATTAATAATCCATCCCAAATCTTGGTTATTTTGATGGAAGCAAACTGATTTATGATTGCTACTGTCGCTTAATTGCAAGGTTTTAAAGGCCTGACTATGTTTAATTAAATCTTGCCAAATACCAAGTTTGGTTAATAATCTTTTACTGGAATGGGTAAGGGCATAGGCGCGGCTACGGTTGCGCAGTTGCTGCATTGAAAGGGGATCGTGCAATACAACTTTCCAGCCTGCATCCGCTAAGCCAAGAGCGGCTATGCAGCCGGTGGGCCCTGCTCCACTCACCAAGGCATAAAAAGTATTTGAAGGAGCAGTGCTACCCATAAAGAAACCCGCTGCAGTAATTCTGCCGCGGGTTATTGAACTACTGCGGTTTGATTGGGGCGGATATCAACCCAAGCCAAGCAATCCGTGGGTGAAGGACTGGCCACCAAGCATATTTTCGGTAACCAATAGGGCAATAAATCCAAGCATTGCCATGCGGCCATTTAATTTTTCAGCGCGCTCGTGGAAGCCCCAACCACTTTCTGGGCTCACAACCTGCATGCGTGGTTCAGCTGCAAAGGCATTCAAGCGGCCGCCATCTTCAGTGGTAACAGTGGCGCCACGGATGGTGGGCTTAGAAGATGCGGTTGCAGGTGAACTGGAATCCATGGCCATACATGAAACTGTAGAAACAATAACACATTGTTGCGGTTCTTTACAAAGGCTGGCCAGGTATGCCGCAGGCTTTGCGGCTAGTTGGTAACCCCTTCGATGCGATCTTCGATCTCCTGGTACAGCTCCTGTAACTGTTGGATATTTTCTTCAGAGGTTTCCCAATAACCGCGCCCGTGAACTTCAAGTAATGTGCCAACGATTCGGCGGTAGCTGTGGGGATTTAAATCCATCAAACGCTTGCGCATTTCAGCATCATTTATAAAGGTTTCATTAGCTTCTTCATATACAAAGTTATCTACAGCACCGCTGGTGGCACTCCATCCCAAAGTGAAGTTGAGGCGTTTTGCCACTTCCCTAACCCCTTCGTAGCCAGAATTAAGCATCCCCTCGTACCATTTGGGATTTAATAATTTTGTACGTGAATCAAGCCTGATTGTTTCACCGAGTGAGCGCACCTGGGCATTTGCGGTGGTGGTGTCTGCTATGTAACTGGTGGGTGCTTTGCCGTCTGCCCGAAGCCCAGCGATTAATTTTGTGGGGTCGGAATCAAAATAATGGCTCACATCTGTAAGGGATATTTCGGCGGAATCCAAGTTTTGAAAAGTTACATCGGCTGTTTTCATAACTGATTCAAAAACATCCCGGTTTTGATTCATCTCACCTGGGTTGTCTGCGTTGAATGCGAAGGTTTTACGGTTTAAATACATTTCCTGCAGCTCTTCTTCCTGCTCCCAGCTGCTGTTTTCAACCGCAAGGTTTACATTAGAACTGTAGCTGCCACTGGCATTAGAAAATACTCTAGTGGCAGCATCTCGCAAGCTGCTGCCTTGAATTTTTGCCTGCTCTAAAGCATGGCGCCGCACAAAATTAAGTTCGAGGGGTTCATCAGCCTCAGCTGCTAATTTAACGCCTTGATCAATTAATCCCATCTGGTTGATAAATAAATCTCTAAATACACCAGAACAGTTAACAACCACATCAATGCGCGGGCGGCCAAGTTCCTCAAGGCTGATCAATTCTAATTTGTTTACCCTACCCAAGGAATCAGCAACTGGCTTAACTCCTATAAACCAAAGTATTTGAGCTAAAGATTCGCCGTAGGTTTTTATATTATCTGTACCCCACAATACGCAAGCAATTGTTTCAGGCCAGCTGCCTTGCTCAGCTTTTTGGCGTTCGATCAGTCGATCAACAACAACTTTTGCCGCTGCTATAGCCGCTCTTGTTGGTATCGACTGGGGATCCAAAGCATGAATATTTTTGCCACTTGGCAGCACCCCAGGATTTCGGATTGGGTCGCCGCCTGGCCCTGGCAGAACATATTCCCCATCCAGGGCTCGCAGCAAACTTTCCAATTCCATATCTGCGCAAATCTGCTCTAAGCAAAAACGTAGATAACTAAATAATTTATCTAAAGCGACGTTATCCACTGCTGTAAATCCAGCTTTGCAGCAAGCTTTTTGCCAGGGGCTGGTTAATTTAAAACCTACTTTTTCTAGCAGTTGTAATAACCAGCCAAAGTTTTGGCGCAGGCTTACCCTGCCATCGCGGCCGGTAACAACTTTTACCATTGCCCCAACTGCAAGCCGGCAAGTGACGGTAATTTTTTGATTTAGTTCTACATCTGATAACACTCCCTCGTCGTTACCTTTGTAAATGCTGCTAATAGTGCGGCCAATGCTTTCAGCCAGTAGCCCTGGCAGACCCCTTAGGTTTTCCTCCTCTCTTTCAAGAGCGGCAATGCTCACAAGAGTGGCAACTGCTTCTTCCGCTGTGGGTGGTTTGCCGATTGTGTGCAAACCACAGGGCAGTAGCCGGCTCTCAATTTCCATGAGCTGCCGATACACCGCACCAACAACAGCATCACGTTCTGCTTTATCTAAGCCTTGAGAATCGTTATCAGGCAGATTTACATCTTTATCTAAATTGCATAAACGAGCGGTTTCCACGATGGCATTAACAATCTGAACACCTCTACTACTTTCTCGCAATTGTTGATAAGAACCAACGAGTTCGCCAAGTTCTTTTAGCCCTTTATATAGGCCGGCATTCTCGGCCGGTGGTGTGAGATAACTTATCGTAGAAGCATATCCTCTTCTTTTGGCAATCGTTGCTTCTGATGGATTGTTAGCAGCATAATAATAAAGGTTTGGTAATTCACCAATCAATGAATCTGGATAACAATTGTCACTCATGCCCATCTGTTTTCCAGGCATAAATTCAAGCGAACCGTGGGTGCCGAAATGAAGCACAGCATCAGCGCACCAAACTTTTTCAAGATATGTGTAATAAGCAGCAAAACCGTGATGGGGGCTTGCGCTCCTTGAATAAAGCAGCCTCATCGGGTCACCCTCATAGCCAAATGTGGGTTGAACTCCAACAAAAACATTGCCGAAATGGCGGCCATAAATAAGTAGGTTTTGACCATCCGAGTTGAGTTGACCGGGTGGTTTGCCCCAGTTTTCTTCTAATTTTTCTGAGTAAGGGGTGAGCTTTTCATATTCAGCAACGCTCATCCTGTGGGCGATAGCTAGTTCGGGGGAACCTTCCATCGCTTCAGGATCTTTGAGCACTAATTCCATAAGTGCTTTTGCTGTTGTTGGCACATTTCCTACCTGATATCCACGGGTGCGCATCTCTTCTAAAACCCGATGTATTGAGCCAAATACATCTAGATAGGCTGCGGTTCCAACATTTCCTTTATCAGGGGGAAAGCTAAAAACAGTGATAGCTAGCTTCTTTTCAGCCCTTGGTTTTAAGCGCAGGTTGGCCCAGCGAATCGACCTTCCGGCAATTGCTTCAACGCGGTCCTGCAATGTGTGAGCTTTGCCGGTGGCATCATCACGGCCGCTTAGCACTATTGGTTCAATAGCCCCATCCAATTCCGGAATAGCTATTTGTAATGCCACCTGCACCGGATGCAAACCGAGATCACTACCTTCCCATTCCTGGGTGGTTTGGAACACTAATGGCAGTGCAACCATGTAGGGCCGGTTGAGTTTTTTCAGGGTTTCAATCGCCTTCGGATGGTCTTGGCGGGCCGGCCCGCCAACTAATGCAAATCCAGTTAGCGATACAGCGGCATCAACTAAGGCTTGATTTGGATTTAATGGATCAAAAAAGTAACTAATTACCGGTTTAGAGAAATCTAAGCCGCCACAAAATACAGGAATAACCCTTGCGCCTCTGTATTCAAGCTCTTGGATTAGGGCAACGTAGTGAGCGTCGTCGCCGGTAACGATATGGCTCCGCTGTAGCACAAGCCCAATCAATGGCCCAGAACCTAAATCACTGCGGCTATTGCTCCAGTTTAGATATTCTTTAATATCCTCAAACATTGCAGGAGCAAGAGGATGCCATATCCCAAGATCTGGGAATACAACAGGGTCTAATACGTTTATATCTGCCCTATCGCCTTCGCTAATCGGGTACACATATTTATCAGCAAGCATTAATAATAAGTTTTTTAGGTTATCCGGAGTCCCCCCTAGCCAATATTGAAAACTAAGCATAAAGCTTCTTGCATCCTGCGCTTTTTCAATTGGCAAATACTTTAATACTGTTGGCAAGGTATTTAATAGTTTAAGCATTGCATCTTGAAAGCTTGCTCCGCCAGCTTCTTTGCGTTTGCGCATAAATTGGGCAATCGCACTTTTACTTTGCCCCAGTTGAGTCATTGAAAAACTACCCAACTTGTTCAATCGCATCACCTCGGGCATCGAGGGAAAAATCACCGTTGCCTTTAGGCGATCGCGATGGGGGGCAACCGCTTCAACAACTTTCTGAGCAAGATCTTCAATGAAAATCAATGAGGCAATAAACACATCAGCTGCGGCTACATCAGCACAAAATTGTTCGTAATTTTCTTGATCTCTTAACTCCTCAATTAAGTAACCACAAAGCTCAACTGAAAAATCAACGGATTGATCGTTTAGGGCGTTTGCCGCTTGGGTTAACGAATTTTGATATTGCGGTTCTAAAACTAGATAAACCACCCTCATAACATTTCTAGAGGCGTTGGGGCCTGGGCTCACCCTGCGACTGGCGGAACGAACTTGGGTAAACATGCAGCTCTGGTTTTGATAAGTAAAGATTACGGAGTAATAGTGCCTAGCGTTGAATTTTGCTCGAATCCGTGAACAAACCTATTCCAGTCGTAGTTGCCGGAGCATTAGGCCGGATGGGGGCTGAACTTGTTAAAACTTTGCAGGCTTGCGCCGATTGCGAGTTGGTTGCCGCGATCGACACCACCCCAGGGCAGGAGGGTGAAGATGTGGGGCTAGCCCTTGGTTTGAAAGCCCTCGAAGTGGCCGTAACGGCTGATCTTGAAGGCAGTTTGTGTATGGCTAGCCAACAGCATCCAGGCTCGGTGTTAGTGGATTTCACCCATCCCAAGGTGGTTTATCAGCACGCCAGGGCTGCGATTGCCTATGGAGTGGCGCCTGTAATTGGCACCACAGGGCTCAGCCCTGAACAAATTCAAGATCTAGCCGATTTCGCCGTTAAAGCCACAATGGGGGCAGCTGTAATTCCCAATTTTTCGGTGGGGATGGTGCTGCTTCAGCAGGCCGCTGCTGCCGCTGCTCGGTTCTACAACCACGCAGAACTGGTGGAGCTTCACCACAACCGCAAGGCGGATGCCCCAAGCGGCACCTGCATCAAAACAGCTGAATTAATCGAGGAACTCGGCAAGAGCTTTAATTCCCCTGAACTTGATGAGCATGAAAGCTTGGCTGGCTGTCGCGGCGGATTGCGAGAAAGCGGTTTGAGGCTTCATTCAATTCGTCTGCCGGGGCTGGTGGCCCACCAGGAAGTGCAATTTGGGGCGGCTGGGGAGCGCTATGTGTTGCGTCACGACACGTTTGATCGAGCCGCCTATATGCCAGGTGTATTGCTAGCCATACGCAAGGTGCGCCAGTTGCCAGGTTTGGTTTATGGCCTAGAGCGCTTGCTGTGAAGCGCTAACGCGACAAACTAAGCGGATGCTTCTTCCCCTAAAGCCAGGTGAACTGCAGCGGTTGATCCCTGCGGTGGCAAGTGGCCCTCAATTTAGTTTTTGTTCTGGTGGCCCCCAGCTGGTGTTGCAACGGGTTTTGATATCCACCCTCGGAGGGCTAATTCCCCTCTTGGTGGCCCAGGGGGGCTTCGGCTCCCGCTGGAGCAACCTCTGGCTCGTATTCGGCCTCGTAATGCTTCTCTATGTGCTCTGGGGGCCGATCGTCCAGGCCGGTGGCCGCAATGGCCAGCTCCGTAAATATCCGGCGGCGGCCTTGTTTGAAGGCCAAATTCAGGATCTTTATACCAAGGAAAAACTAGAAGGGCGCCAAGAAACCACCGATAAAGAGGGCCGACTTGAGTTAGTGGAAAATCGCCGTACCTGGCTTTGCCTTGAACTTGGAGATGAAGATGGCTACCTGGCGCAATTGCGTTTTCCCCTCGATAAGGCCCATAAGGCTTTGCGAAAGGGAATGACGATTCGCTGTCTTGTGCTCTCTGAACGGGCTGATTTTTCCAAAATTGCCAGGCTTTCAGATGGCTGGGTGCCCCAAGCCAAGCTTTGGGTGGGCGACTATCCCTATTTACTCAGGCCTGCTTTTGAAGAAATTTGTCTGCGACGCTTGCGGTAGCTGAATGGGGCCACAAAGCATCAGCCATTGCGCACACCTGCCGCATCGCTGCCACATCGTGCACCCGCACCATTGCCGCTCCAGCGGAGATCGCTTTGCACACTGCTGCTGCAGTTCCCCAGCTACGGGCACGAGCCCTTTTTTCATTCAAAATTTCGCCAATAAAACGCTTTCGGCTCGGCCCAACCAGTAGCGGATAACCGTGGGCAGCTAAGAGCTGTAAGCCCTCAAGTAATTCGAGATTTTGGTCTTTGTTTTTGGCGAAGCCCAAGCCTGGATCCCACCACAGCTGGC
>VFLB01000288.1 GCA_009914645.1 Synechococcaceae bacterium Bin_79_3 | reverse complement strand
GCCAACACCTCCAGAGAGGGATCCTGTTGATTGTTCAGTTACACCTAAAACAATTGAAACCTCCCCAGGCTTGCTGGGATTTGGCTTCAGGGTTACCTTCACATCAGAGAACAAACCAGTGCCATAAAGCCGCTTAATATCACCTTCCAACTGGCGGCGATTGAATAATTTACCTGGCCTAAGTGAAATTTCCCGGCTCACCACCCAGGGCTTTGATTTGCCTTTAATTGGTTTTCCCTTTTCATCCGTGGCATCACCATTGGCATTAAGAAATTGCACCTCAATGGCTTCAACAGTGCCTTCCCTAACCGCTAATTCCACCACTCCCTCAGGACTAACCCTGGTGGGGCCGCTGATACGAGCCAAAGAATATCCTTGCTCTGAATACCATTTTTGCAACTCCACCATGCGACGGTCGAGGCTTTTTAAATTCAAAGTGCGGCCGTAATCGGAAGCAAATACTTCGTTGATCAACGCCTTGGGTAAAAGTGCTTTGGGGTTGGTTAAAACCACCTCCTTAAGCACCGGATTTGGCGTTACATTTACTATAAGTTTTACACCTAATGGCCCATCTTGGGGCTGGATTCTCACATCGCTAAACCAACCAGTGGCATAAACAGCAGCAATATCTGTCTTAAGAGAACTGCGGCTAGTGCTTGTGCCAGGTCGCACTGTTACAGAGTCATAAACAGCCCGCTCCAACCTTTCCTTGTCGGGATGATCCTCAAGGCCCACTACTGAAACTTCACTTATTAAAACTTTCGCTTCAATCGCTGCTGGAGAAGAACTATCTATTTGATCGGAAGCAGGGAGCCCCCCCTTCGGCTCTGCTTGAACTGGAGCCCCAGCGCCAAGAACCAATGCGCATAAAAGGCAATGCGCTGAAAACCCGCTTGAAAAGAAAGTTTTAAACAAGCTGGGGGGAAACAGCTGAGAGCTACCAATACCCATAGTGAATTCACTTAAACGGCAATAACACCGCGTATAGCCAAAATTTACCGGTACTGCCTAGGGGTTGGCCCTAACCCTTGGACCCGTTTAAGGACCTCCCCATAGGCCTCCACAACACCGCCAAGATCCTTGCGAAAACGATCTTTGTCTAAAACTCGTTGATCTGATTGATTCCAAAGGCGGCAGGTGTCTGGGCTGATCTCATCAGCTAACAAAAGCTTGCCTGCATCGCAGCGGCCAAATTCCAACTTGAAATCCACCAAGGTGATGTTAATTTCAACAAATATCTGTTGCAAAACCCTGTTTACATCACGGCTAATGGCTTCTAACTGAAGCCGTTCCGCAGGCTCCAGCAGCGCCAGCAACTCAAGGCGAGCTTCCGTTAAAAGTGGATCACCTAGAGCGTCGTCTTTGTAATAAAGATCAAGCAGCGGAGGCTGCAAAGAGCTGCCCGGGGTAATTGGCAGTTGCTTACACAACGATCCAGCCGCCAAGTTGCGTAATACCACCTCTAGAGGCACAATTTTCAGGGCTTGCACTGCCATCCAACCCGGCTCGAGGCAGCCCAGGTAATGGCTTGCAACCCCTCTAGTTTCAAGGGCCTCAAACAACCTGGCGGAAATTTCCCAGTTCAATAAACCTTTGCCTAACAATTGCGCTTTTTTTTGAGCGTTAAAAGCGGTGGCGTCATCTTTAAATTGCACTGCAACCACCTTCTTGTGGTTTGTGCGAAACACCTTTTTTGCTTTGCCTTCATGGAGCAAGGGGCCGATTTCAAGTTCTTTCATTTGTTGATATTGCCGGGGTTTGGGATTCCAGTTGGTATTGAAGAAGGAAGCAGTTGCAGCAAGCGATAACGCAAGAGCTCTAATTCAAGGGCGCCATCTTTTTTTCTGTAGGCCAGGTCTTGCAATGCTGGTGCCACCCCAACGGCAGGGTCGCTGCGGAATTCACGCCAAAGCCTGCTGAGCCTGATGGCCTCCAGCTGAGGTGCCGTGATCGGTGCCCGTGATTGCCATCGAGCAGCACGGGTCTGTTCCTGCTGTAACTGATCTTCCAGTAGCAGCCGGCGGGCCTGGAGATTAAGAGCTTCCTGCGCCCTAACGCGCAAACGCAAACGATCTTCCTGTTGGTGCAAATCTCTCAAACTGCGCAGGCCTTCTTCGGAGCGGGCATATCCCATCAAGCCCCTGATATTTGTGCCACTTGGATCAAGTTGTCTTTCTAGCAAAAGTAATTGCCCTTGCTGAGTAATTGTTTGAGACGTGAATTTGCCACTCCCTGATGCTTGGTTAATTGCCATTGTGAGCTGCTCCCGCTGCTGCAACTGTTGCACCAATTCGGCAAATAATTTAAGACCCTGCTGTTTTTCAAGTTCTGTAATTTCTAGAGAAGCAAGGGCAACCTCATATTCTTTTATTAATAAATTGCGACGTCGATTTCCCAGCTGCCTTGGCAAAACACCAAATTGAGCTGGCGCCAGACGCCATGGTTGCTTTACACCAGGTAAGGG
>VFLB01000125.1 GCA_009914645.1 Synechococcaceae bacterium Bin_79_3 | reverse complement strand
TCGTAAAACCAGCCCTGGCCTGCGAATACTTGAAAAATATGCCTGCAGATGTGGCGGTGGCTGCAACCACCGCTTAGGACTCGATGATGCCGCAATGCTTAAAGAAAACCACTTGGCCTGGGCTGGCGGCATTCACAATGCGATTACCGCGATACGTGCCAATGCCCCTTGGCCCGCTCGCGTAATTGTGGAAGCCGAAACCGCAGAAGAGGCAAAAGCGGCGATAACCGCAGGTGCTGATGGCATTTTGCTTGATGAATTCAGTGTTGCTGAACTGCAACAGCTTGTGCCGCAACTGCGCAGCCTTGCCTTGGAACGCGGCAGCCCTGTTTTATTGGAGGCCAGTGGCATCAATCCAGAACAATTAAGGGCTTATGCCAGCAGTGGTATTGATTTAATTTCAAGCAGCGCTCCCTGCACCCGCAGCTCCTGGCTTGATCTCAGCATGCGCTTCAACACCAACAAGGGATGATCAAGTGCTGCTTAATCCCCTGAGCTGATAGCTCTAAGCCATGCTGAGTATTTCCCACACCATTGAGCAACAGCTTGTTAACGCAATCGCGCGGGCTTTCCCCGATGCTGCCGAGCTGGCGAAAAGCAGAGGTGAAAGCCTTAATCCAGCCTTTGGAGCTGCAAGTAAACCAGAATTCGGTGATTTTCAAGCCAACGGAGCTCTTGCGCTGGCGAAAAGCTTAGGAAAACCGCCACGACAAATTGCAGAGGCAATTGCTGATCAATTAAAACTCGACCCAGAATTTAATCAAATATGTAAACCAGCTGAAATCGCTGGGCCTGGATTTTTAAATATCACAATTAAACTCGAAGTATTAGCACAGGAGTTACAAACTCAGCTCGCTGATCCACGCCTAGGTGTTGCATCTGTAAGCGTTGAAGGAAACGGTTTTTCACCAGAAGTAATCGTTGATTTCTCAAGCCCCAACATTGCAAAAGAAATGCATGTTGGGCACCTGCGGTCTACAATTATTGGAGATTGCTTAGCAAGGGTATTAGAATTTAGGGGCTATCAGGTAAAAAGATTAAACCATGTGGGCGATTGGGGCACACAGTTTGGCATGCTAATCACCCAGCTTAAAGAACTTGCGCCAGAAGCATTAGATACGGCTGATGCAATCGATTTGGGAGATCTTGTTGCATTTTATCGGGGGGCAAAAGAGCGCTTTGATAGTGATATTGAATTTCAGGCAATATCCCGGGAAGAAGTTGTTAAATTACAAGCTGGCGATCCAATATCGCTCAAGGCATGGGGATTACTTTGCGAGCAGTCTCGCAAAGAGTTTCAAAAAATTTATCATACGCTGAACATATCATTACAAGAGCGCGGTGAATCATTTTACAATCCTTATCTGCAAGCAGTTGTTGATGATCTAGCCCACTTGGGCTTGCTGATTATTGATGATGGCGCCGGCTGTGTATTCCTTGAGGGAATGCTTAGCAAAGAGGGCACTCCCCTACCACTAATTATCCAAAAGAGTGATGGCGGTTTTAATTATGCAACCACTGATCTTGCTGCAATTCGCTATCGTTTTGATAAGGCTGGAGATGGCGCAAAAAGGATCATCTATGTAACTGATGCAGGCCAAGCAAATCACTTTGCAGCTGTATTTCAAGTGGCGAAACGAGCCGGCTGGATTCCGCAAGAGGCAAGCATTGAACATGTGCCCTTTGGCTTGGTGCAGGGGGATGATGGCAAAAAACTAAAAACAAGATCCGGCGAAACAGTTCGCTTAAAAGATCTCTTAGCAGAAGCAGTGGAGCACTGCAGCAATGATCTACGCAAGCGAATTAAAGAAGAAGATCGCAGCGAATCAGAGGATTTTGTGAAACAGGTATCAACAACTGTTGGGTTAGCTGCGGTTAAATATGCAGATTTAAGTACTAATAGAATTACGAATTATCAATTTAGTTTTGATCGTATGCTAGCTCTAAATGGCAACACAGCTCCCTATCTGCTATACGCGGTAGTAAGAATAAAAGGAATCGCGCGAAAAGGCGGCATTCTCAATGCCAAGCTAACAGCCAATTTAATATTTGATCAGCCTCAAGAATGGATTTTAGTGAGGCAACTATTACAGCTTGACCAGATTATCCAGGATGTTGAAATCGAACTGCTTCCAAACCGGCTATGTAGTTATTTGTTTGAATTAAGCCAATCTTTTAATCGCTTTTATGATCAAGTAACAGTATTAAAAGCAGAGGAGCCTGCCCGCAGCTCACGGCTTGCACTCTGCGGATTAACAGCCAAAGTTTTGGAGCTGGGCCTCAATCTATTGGGCATCGAAACCCTGGAGAGGATGTAGCTATTTAGATCAAAAGAATCGAAACCCCATTGATAATTTAAACGCGAGGGATGGCGGGGATGCCCCGCCTTCGTGAGCGGGCCAAAATGCAGCCAATTAATTTTTTTACTTTTGATTTTCTCATAAATACAAACCAAGCTTTTAAAAAAATATTCCCTTAAAGTTATTCCCTCACCCCAGGC
>VFLB01000141.1 GCA_009914645.1 Synechococcaceae bacterium Bin_79_3 | reverse complement strand
ATTGAGGCTTGCAGTTTTTCAACCAAATTGTCGCCCACCTCAACGGTGCAGCTGCTTTCCAGCTGACCTTGATCAACAATTTGCTCCATTTCAAGCCCTTGCACATTCACCTGTTGATCCAACAGGTTGCGTTTTTGCTCCTCCAGCTCAGCCCGCTTAGTGGCCACCTGTTGCTGCACCCCAGCAACTTGTTCTTGGATGCGGGGATCAAGGGGATTAGCGCTTTGGCGGCGAATTTCACTCACCACTTCCTGCCCCTCCTGCTCCAACTGGGCCAGCTGCTGATCCGTTGTAGAGATCGCCTGGCTGATTTCCCGTTCGGCCTCCTCCTTCCAGCGGGGGGTAACTACAGCACGAACGGTGATGTTGCGTTTGATCGAGAGCTGATTTGCCATTGATATGCAGTTTCAGACGCTCAAGCTTCTCAGCCTGAGTAGATCTGGTCAATCGCCGCCGCATCACGTTCCGCGATGCGATCGCGTTTTTGCTTAAGGGTTTGGGTAAGTAAACCGTTCTCAATGCTGAACGGTTGCACCAACGCCACCCCAGCCAAACGCTCATCAGGCCTGGCACCCCGGCGAGCCGCGAGCTTTTTATTGAAACTACGGGTTAAGGCTTTCGTTAGAGCTAGTTCAAAATCCGGCTGCTCAAGCTCCACACCCACTTCTCTTGCAAACAGCTTTAACGGTTCCTCCCGTGGCACGATCAATGCCCCTAATTGGCGTCGATCTTGTCCCACAAGCATCACCTGTTCCACAAAGCCAAATGAAGCAATTTCAGCTTCCAAAGGGGCCGGCTCAATATTTTCGCCTGAACTAAGCACAATCGTGTCTTTTGCTCTACCGGTAAGAAATAAAGAAGCGTCTGATAGCAAAAACCCCAAATCACCGGTATCAAACCAACCTTCTTGATCCAACACCGCAGCAGTGGCATCTGGGCGCCTCAAATATCCAGCCATCACTTGGGGGCCACGGGCCAACACCAAACCTTTCTCTCCCCAATTCAAAATTGGCCTTTCCCCCAATATTTCCTTGCTATCGGCATCAACAATGCGCAGCTCGGTGCCAAGTAGCGGCCTACCAGCGCTACCACTGCGATTTGCCCATGGCCTACGGCAGGTGAGCACCGGGCTGGTTTCTGTGAGGCCATACCCCACTAAGAGCTGAATGCCGATGGCGGAAAAAAAACTATCTAAATGTTTCGCTAAAGCGCCACCGCCGCTATTAGCAATTTTCAAACTGCCGCCTACAAGCCCGCGGCGCACAGCAGGCCACAACAACCAAGCCGCCAAACGAGCACCAGGCCAGGTGGCAATAGCAATAAGCAAACCCTTGACGCGAGCCGGCAGCTTTTGGGGTGTATCCACCAAATTCAAGCAACAACGCCAGCTGCTTACATTTGCCTCTGAAATTGCAAGCGCACTTACAAGCAAAAAACGTTTGATGGGGGCCATGGATTCAAGGGCTGCATAGAAGCCACCGTGAATTGCCTCCCATATGCGCGGCACACTGATCATGAAATGGGGTTTAACCCTTTGCAGATCACTGCGAAATTGCCTCAAATTTGTGTAACTCTGGCTGCAGCCACACGACAACAAGAAATAACCCGCGCTGCGTTCATAGGAATGCCAGATCGGCAAAACACTCAACACCCGATCCCCCGGCTTGGGACTAACTGCCACCCCAAGGCAACAAATTTGGTGTAACAAATTGGCTTGGCTCAGAGGAACGCCTTTTGGGCGTCCCGTGGTGCCAGAGGTGTAAAGCACTGTGGCGACACGGTTTAAATCCGCTTCAAAGGGGGAATTGCAACTGGCTCCTGCAGCTAGGCCAATGAAATCAAGCCAGCTGTAGATATTTGGTAATTGCAATCCAGTGGTGGCTGGAGCATCGCCATAAAGCAAAAGCACAAATGCGATCTTGCTTAAAGCGCCAGCTTCAAGCAAAGGCAGTAGCAAGGCTGAATCCTCCAGTACGAGGGCGGTGGCCTGGCAGTCAGCGAGGATAAATTCCAGCTCAGCTAAAGGTGCTTGGCTGCCCCGTACAGCTGCTATTGCACCAAGGCGCATTAGCCCCTGATCCACCCCGAGCCAGCGGGAGCCGTTTTCTGCAAATAAGGCCACCACATCAGCTGCCTTAACACCTAGGTGCTGAAAACTGGCCGCCACCGTTGAGATGCGTTGATGCAGCTGCTCAAAACTCAAGCTTTCCGGCGCCGCACCATGGGCCTGATCAAGGGCCAACAAATCACCATGGCGCTGGGCCAACCTGGGCCAAAGACCGTCAACTCCCTGCAGATCTGAATAGTTAGGTTGAGCCGCCAAAGCCCGCCCATCGTTGCGATCACCGCTCCAGCGAACCCAGGCCTGGTTCATCTTGCTCACTCAAGTTGATCAGATTCTGCTCGTTAATTGCAGCGAGCCGCTCCCACCCCAAGCGCCGCGCCAGGGCCCTAGCTAGCGGTTGCTGCAACTGGCCAACAGTGCAGCCCGGCAACCATTGCTGCAGCCCAGCCACCGGCAGATCAAGGCCGCATGGTTTGATCGCACCAAATCCAGCCAAGTTGCAATTCACATTTAAAGCAAGCCCGTGCTGAGTAACCCAGCGACGGGCAGAAACGCCAATAGCAGCAACTTTTTTACCCTCAAGCCAAACCCCCGTAAGCCCCGAGCGCCGTTCACCCTCAAGGCCCAATTCAGCAAGAAGATCGAGCACCGCCCCCTCTAATAAACGTAAATACCAATGCAGATCACAGCGGTGTCGCTTTAAATCAAGCACCGGATATGCCACCAATTGACCAGGCAGGTGATGGGTTACTTCCCCACCGCGATCAAGGCGCCATAGGGGCTCTGGCGGCTTCGCGGGATCAAAACCGAGAAACTCCGCTGAGGCGCCGCGGCCGAGGGTGTAACAGGGGGGGTGCTCAAGCAGGAGTAACAGCTCCGGCCAGGGGCGCACGTTGGGCTGGCGGACTGAAATTTGATTGCGAATTAATAAGTGCTGCCACTGTTGCTGCCAGCTCCAAGCCTGTTCTAGGGGCACAAATCTTGAGAGAGCACAAAGGAATGCATCCGGCGATACCTGATCAGGCACTCCTTCCATACATTGATTACATCCCTCAGCCTCACCAGGAGATCTATCCATGAAGCTTCTGATCCACGGCCGCAATCTCGAGCTCACCCCCGCCTTGAGGGACTACACAGAAAACAAACTCTCCCGAGCCGTGGGCCATTTCGATGGTTTGGTGCAGGAGGCCGATGTGCACCTTTCGGTGGCCCGTAATCCAAGGGTGCCACAACAAACCGCTGAGGTAACACTGTTTGCTGCCGGCACCGTAATCAGGGCCCAAGAACGCAGCGAAAACCTTTACGCCAGCATTGATCTAGTGGCAAATAAGCTGGCACGCCAACTTCAACGCCACAAAGATCGCCGCAATAACCATCACCAAAAAGCCACCGCCCTAACGGCAGATGTTGAGCTCAATCTGAACAGTGATCTACAGGGTGATCTCCAAGGTGATCTAACCGCCGGTCGCAGCGCCCAGCTTCCTGCCCCTGTTGTGCGTAATAAGTACTACGCCATGCCTGCGATGACCCTTGATGAAGCAATTCATCAACTGGAAGTGATCGACCACGACTTTTATGTATTTCGTGAAAAGCAGTCGGGGGAGCTGCAAGTGGTGTACCAACGCAACCACGGCGGATACGGTGTGATTCAGGCCCGCAGCTAATCGATTGTCCAGCAGATTTCCCCCCTCAGCGCCAGCGGATATTGCCCAATTAATAGACCACGCTCTGCTGGATCCCCGTCAGGGCCAGCAGGCGGTGGAACTCTGCTGCCAAGAGGCCCTGCACTACGGCTTTGCTGGGGTGTGTCTTGCTTCCCGTTGGATGCCCTTGGGCCGTCGCTTGCTAGGCGATCGCGGCGTAAATAAAACCAAGCTGATAAGTGTTGTGGGGTTTCCATTTGGAGCTGTAGCGGCTTCGATCAAACGGGCAGAGGCAGAACTTGCCACCGAAAACGGAGCTGATGAACTTGATTTAGTACCGGATTTCGCCTTGTTGATCGATGGCGAACTCACCGCCCTCCACGACGAAATCGCTGCAATTGTGGAATTGGGGCCAGAAGTGAAACTTATTCTTGAAGCAAATCAATTAAGCCAGCCGCAGCTGGAGGCCTTAGTAGAAGTTGGATTGGATGCTGGAGTTAGTTATCTCAAATCCAGCAGTGGCTACGGACCCGCAGTGGAACCAGCCTTGATTGAACAGCTTCATTTGCTGGCGAGGGGTCAGGCAAAGCTGAAGGCCTCCGGTGGAATTCGCACTCTTGAGCAAGCCATAGCACTTGTGCAGGCCGGCGCTGATCGGCTTGGCACCAGCCGCGGAGTGGCCCTTGCAAAAGAACAACGGGCATAACAGCGATGGCCGCCGCCAGGGAGCGTGAAGTAACCGGTCTTTGCCTGCAAGCCATTGCACTGGGGGAACAAGACCGGCTGCTCACCTTGCTCTCCGCGGAGGAGGGCCTGGTGCGGATAGCCGCTAGCGGTGCACGCAAACCCCGCAGCAGCCTTGCTGCTGCTTCTCCCCTCACCCATTTGCGGGGCCAAGTAAAACGGGGCCGCAGCCTCGATCGCCTTGGCCAGATAAGCATTTTTCATAGTTATGGCCGCCTTGGTCAACAGCTCGACACCCTGGCCGCAGCGCAGTGGCATTTAGAGCTTTGCCTATTGCTTGTGCCCTTCGGGCAACCGGTGGAGGGGCTTCTCAACTTGATATTGCATCGCTTAGATCAATTGGAGGCACTGCTTATTGCAGCGCCTGAACAACGGCGCAGTGAAGCCCTTGCCCTAGCGGTGCAAAGCGGGGTGCAAATAATGCATTTGGGCGGTTACGGCTTACCGCTTCATAGTGATTGCCGCAGTGGCGAGCAATTGCTGCCCCCTGTGGGCAATTGGAACTGGCGTTGCAGCGTTATCCCAGCTGAAGGTTTTTGCATTGGTCCCCAACCAGGGGCAGTGCTGCTGCTAAATGCGTCTGAGTTGGCGCTGTTGCAAAGGTTGAACCGGCCCCAGTTACCGCGTCGCGCCGATGGCAATTTGATGGGGCCCGATCCTGTGTGGGAGAGACTTTTAACCTTAATGGGGTTTTGGTGTGGTGAGCATTTGGGGCGCACTCCCCGTTCCCTTGCCCTGCTGAGGCAGGATTAGCCGCAAGGTGCTAGGCGTACTAACCGGTGAGCGAGCAGGCAAACAAACCAAATGGGCTGGAAGCTGTATTACTTCTGCGGGATTTTCGGCTGCTTTGGCTCGGGCAAATTTTTTCGCAGTTAGCCGATAAATTTTGGATCATTTTGATGGTGTTTCTGATTGCCCAAACCTGGGCCCAGAGCACTGGCGTTGAAACTGGCCCCTTAGCTGGCGCAGCGGAATTAATCCGAGAGCGGGGGATGAGTAGTGGATCGAATCTCGCCGCTGGCCAAGGCGCAAATGAAGCGCAATTAATAACTCTTTTAGCTACCGGTATCTACGCAGCAAATACTCTCCCGGCGATTTTACTTGGCAGTGTTGCTGGGGTATGGGCGGATCGCTGGCCTAAGCGAGCTGTAATGGTGGCCTCTAACGGGCTAAGGGCTCTGCTTGCCCTGGCTGTTCCCTTAATGCTGCTGCCAGGCCCGAGCTGGTTGGGGTTGAGCTGGGGCTATTGGGGGTTGCTGGCACTCACTTTTTTGGAATCTTGCTTCACTCAGTTCTTTGCTCCTGCTGAACAAGCAGCCATCCCTTTATTGGTGGATCGATCCTTACTGCTACCTGCGAACTCCTTGTGCACTGCTACCACCATGGTGGCCACAATTGTTGGTTTTGCCATTGGAGAACCGGTGTTGCAACTGCTGCATCAGTTTTTCGAACAATTTGGCGTGCAGGGAGGTGAATTTCTGTTGGTGCCGATTGCCTACGGCGCAGCTGCTTTGATTTTGCTGTTTGTAAAACCCGATGAACAACTGCGCGCGAGCACTGGCAACAGCATCTGGGGCGACATCAAAGAGGGTCTTAGCTTTTTGGCGGAACGCAGCAACGTTCGCGGCGCCGTTTTGCACCTGGTAGTGCTTTACAGCCTGTTAGCTGCTCTTTATGTGCTTTCGATCAGCTTGGCCTCAAGGGTGCTGCAACTCGGACCCACCAAGTTCGGAGTGTTGCTCGCCATGAGTGGCCTTGGGCTTGCCTTAGGTGCCCTGCTCGTAGCCCAATTGGGGTATCGATTCCACAGGCGCCTACTGGCAAGTGTGGGGCTTGGAACGATGGGCTTTTCCTTGGTGCTGCTCGCCCAGATACAACCGCAACTGTGGCCCACCTTGCTGCTCTGCTCAGTGCTTGGCCTGGGAGCTGCCTTACTAGGGATTCCAGCCCAAACAACCATCCAGGAAGACACACCAGAGCATCTGCGAGGCAAAGTTTTTGGCTTACAAAACAATCTTGTAAATATTGCGCTCAGCCTGCCCATGGTGCTCGCGGGGGCTTTAGTTAGCAGTGTGGGGCTAAGGCCAGTGCTTTTGCTGTTAGCTCTGATCTTGTTTGCCGGGGTACTGCTGGAGCGCCCCTGGAACATCAAAACCAGCAGCCGCTGCTAATTTTCAAGCTTGCATCCATATTGCCGCTGAATGCGTATTGCCTGGCTTGGCAAAAAATCCCCCTTCTGCGGGAATGTTTCCTATGGCCTGGCCGTAACCGAGGCACTTAAGGAACGGGGCCATGGCATCAGCTTTATCCATTTCGATACCCCCGAACGATTTGATCGAGCAGAACCTGATCAAGAAAGCAGCGGCAACCTTGAACCGGAGGTAGCCCTGCCTTATTTGATGAAATCTCAGATGTATACGATTCCATCGCCGCGGGCTAGTCGCGAATTAAGAGAATCCCTAGAAAGATTTCAACCGGATCTAGTGCATGCCAGCCTCACTCTCTCGCCACTCGATTTTCGCTTACCTGAACTTTGCCAACAACTAGGGGTTCCGCTAGTTGCAACGTTCCATCCTCCATTTGATGCAGGGCTACGCAACATCACTGCCGGCGGCCAGCAACTTACTTATCAGCTGTATGCCTCATCCCTGGCGAAATTTGATCGGGTGGTGGTTTTTTCAGAGCTGCAGGCGGAGCTGTTAATTCGGCTAGGAGTTGCAAAAAGTACTTTGGCTGTAATCCCAAATGGAGTGGATCCAAATATTTGGCGGCCTGGTGCATCCCAATTGAGCGAACGCTTCAGCGGAAAACGTGTATTTCTCTATATGGGCAGATTGGCAACCGAAAAAAATGTGGAAGCCTTGCTGCGGGCCTGGAAATTAGTTGAATTGCCTGGGTGCGTTCTTGTGGTGGTGGGAGATGGGCCGATGCGTCAGCAATTACAGGCAAGCCATAGCAGCAACAATGTGATCTGGTGGGGTTACGAAGCAGATCAAGAGATCAGGCTTGCTTTATTGCAAGTGGCAGAGGTTTTTATGTTGCCTTCCCTAGTTGAAGGTTTATCGCTCGCTTTGTTGGAAGCCATGGCCAGTGGCACAGCCTGCGTGGCAACCGATGCCGGTGCCGATGGCGAGGTGCTTGAGGGTGGCGCGGGAATTGTGATCAGCACCCAAGGGGTCACAACTCAATTAAGAACATTGCTGCCAGTATTACGGGAGCAGCCAATCTTGAGCAAAGAATTGGGTAGAAGAGCCCGCGAACGAGTATTAGAGCGCTACACACT